>JAYUPO010000447.1:0-2959 GCA_043760085.1 Burkholderiales bacterium | reverse complement strand
CAGCGCTGTTTGTCGGCAGCGGCAAGGCCGATGAAATCAAGGCGCTGGTAGCTGCCACTTCGGCCCACGGCGTCATCTTCGACCAGAACCTGAGCCCGGCGCAGCAGCGCAACCTCGAACGCCACCTGGGCGTGCAGGTGGCTGACCGCACCGGCCTGATCCTGGAGATCTTCGCGCAGCGCGCGCAAAGCCATGAAGGCAAGCTGCAAGTCGAGTTGGCGCGCTTGCAGTACGACGCCACGCGCCTGGTGCGGCGCTGGTCGCACCTGGAGCGGCAAAGCGGCGGCATCGGCCTGCGCGGCGGCCCGGGCGAGGCGCAGATCGAGCTTGACAAACGCATGATCGGCGAGCGCATCAAGACCGTGAAAGAGCGGCTTGTTCGCGTCAAGCGCCAGCGCGGCACGCAGCGCAAGGCGCGTGAGCGCCGCGGCATGTTTCGCATCTCGCTGGTGGGCTACACCAATGCCGGCAAGTCCACGCTGTTCAACACCCTGGTCAAGGCGCGCGCACTGGCGGCTGACCAGTTGTTCGCCACGCTGGACACCACCACCCGCGCCTGGTGGCTCGAAGGCGTGGCGCAGCAGGTGTCGCTGTCAGACACCGTGGGCTTCATCCGCGACCTGCCACACAAGCTGGTCGAGGCCTTTCAGGCCACGCTGCAAGAAGCCATGGATGCGGACTTGCTGCTGCATGTTGTGGATGCTTCCAACCCGCAGTGGCTTGAGCAGAGCCAGGAAGTCGAGCGCGTGCTGGCCGAGATCGGCGCGCAAGACATCGAGCAAGTGCTGGTGTTCAACAAATGCGACGCGCTCGAAGAGAGCCGCCAGCCGCGCGAAACGGTGGACTGGTTCGAGCGCTCGCACGGCGTGCGCGCGCGGCGCGTCTTCGTCAGCGCGGCCAGCGGCGCGGGCCTGCCTGAACTGCGCCAGGTGATCACCGAACTGCTGGCGCGGCGCTTGAATGCGCCGGTGGCGCCCGCATCTGATGGCGCTGATCCGCGCTTTGCTGCGACGGTTCTGGATCAATCGATAACCCCTCCTCACGCCTGACCATGCATGAATCTCCCTCCTACAGCAGCCGCGCGGCCCTCAGTGAACTGGCCCTGGCCGCCAGCAAGCTGTGCGCGGCCGCGGCCCGGCGCCTGACGATGAGCAACGGCAAAAACGACGGCCCGCCCGACCTTGACGAACTGTGGCGCGACTTCAACCGCAAGCTCAGCGGCATGTTCGGCGGCAAGGGTGAGGCCCGCCGCCCACCCCCCGATGGCAGCGGCCCACCGAGCGGAGGACCGCCGTTTCAGCCGGACATGAAGAGCGCCGGCATCGGCCTGGGCCTGGTGGCCGGCGTGGTGGCGCTGGTGTGGCTGGGCAGCGGTGTGTTCATCGTGCAAGAAGGCCAGCAGGCCGTGGTCACGTCGTTTGGCCGCTTTGCTTACACGGCCGCGGCGGGCATCCAGTGGCGCTACCCGTACCCGTTCCAGGCCCACGAAACCGTGCCGGTGTCGCAGTTGCGCTCAGTGGAGATGGGCCGCAACACTGTGGTGGCCGCCACAGGGCTGCGCGACTCGTCGATGCTCACGCAAGACGAGAACATCGTCGACATCCGCTTCACCGTGCAGTACCGGTTGAAGGACGCACGCGCCTACCTGTTCGAGAACCGCAATGCCGACGACGCCGTCATCCAGGCCAGCGAATCGGCGGTGCGTGAAATCGTGGGCCGCAGCAATGTCGATTCGGTGTTGTATGAACAGCGCGATGCCCTGGCTTCGGATCTGGTCAAGTCGGTGCAGGCGCAGTTGGATCGGCTGAAGGCCGGCATCGTCGTCTCCAACATCAACGTGCAAAACGTGCAGGTGCCCGAGCAGGTGACCGCGGCGTTCAATGATGCGGTGAAGGCCGGCGCCGACCGCGACCGTTTCAAGAACGAGGGCCAGGCCTACGCCAGTGATGTGATCCCCAAGGCGCGCGGCACGGCCTCGCGCCTGCGCGAAGAAGCCGAGGGCTATCGCGGCCGCGTCATGGCGCAGGCAGACGGCGACGCACAGCGCTTCCGGTCGGTGCTGGCCGAATACCAAAAAGCACCCGGCGTGACGCGCGACCGGCTGTACCTCGAATCGATGCAGCAGGTGTACTCCAGCGTGACCAAGGTGATGGTTGACAGCCGTAGCGGCTCGAACCTGCTGTACCTGCCGCTGGACCGCCTGATGCAGGCTTCGGGTGCGCCCGTGGCCACGGCACCGAATGCCACGGCGCCAGCCACCGCCACGCCCGAAACCAATGTGCCGGCGCCCGCCGCGGCGGATCCTCGTGCCCGCGACAACGCCCGCAGCCGCGACCGCGACGGCCGCTGAAGCGCACGCCCCAATCAAGCCCCTGCCATGAACCGAATCGGACTCATCGTTGCCAGCGTGCTGGCTGTCTTGATGCTCATTGCATCCACCTTGTTCATCGTCGATCAGCGCCAGGTCGGCGTGGTCTACGCGTTGGGCGAGATCAAGGAAGTCATCACCGAACCCGGCCTGAAGTGGAAGCTGCCGCCGCCGTTCCAGAACGTGGTGTTCCTCGACAAGCGCATTCAAACGCTGGACAGCCCCGAAACCCGGCCCATCTTCACCGCCGAGAAGAAGAGCCTGATCATCGATTGGCTGATCAAGTGGCGCATCGCTGACGCCAGGAAGTTCATCCGCAACAACGGCCCCGACGTGCGCAACCTGGAAAGCCGGTTGAGCCCGGTGGTGCAGGCGGCGTTCAATGAAGAGATCACCAAGCGCACCGTGCGCGGCGTGCTGGCGGCCGAGCGCGACAAGGTCATGCAAGACGTTCTCGCTCGGCTGGCTGCTGACGTGGAGGACTTCGGCATCGAGATCATCGACGTGCGCATCAAGCGCGTGGACTTCGTGGCTGACATCACTGACTCCGTGTTCCGGCGCATGGAGTCCGAGCGCAAGCAGGTGGCCAAC
>JAYUPO010000446.1:0-7573 GCA_043760085.1 Burkholderiales bacterium | reverse complement strand
GCGGCTGCTCATGGTGGCCAGCGACCGGCTCAGCGCGTTCGATGTGATCCTCGACCAGCCCATTCCCGGCAAGGGCGAAATGCTCACCCGCATGGCCCTGTTCTGGTTCGAGAAATTGAAGCACGTGGTGCCCAACCACCTCACGGGTGAGCCGCCCGAAGGCGTGGTGGCGCCCGATGAAATGGCGCAGGTGCGCGGGCGTTCGATGCTGGTGAAGCGCCTGAAGCCCTTGCCGATTGAAGCCGTGGTGCGCGGCTACCTGGCGGGTTCGGGCTGGGCCGAATACCAGCGCACCGGCCAGGTCTGCGGCGTGTCGCTGCCGGCCGGCCTGCGCAACGCCGAGAAGTTGCCGCAGCCCATCTTCACCCCGGCCACCAAGGCCGAAGCCGGTGACCATGACGAAAACATCAGCTTCGAACGCGCCGTGCAGATCATCGGCGCGCCGCTGGCCCATGCGGTGCGCGAGGTGGCGCTGCGGCTGTACAGCGAAGCCGCTGCCTACGCCCTTGAGCGCGGCATCATCATCGCCGACACCAAGTTTGAGTTTGGGCTCGATGAGCGCGGCACGCTCACGCTGATGGACGAAGTGCTCACGCCCGACTCATCGCGCTTCTGGCCGCTGGCGCAGTACGCCGTGGGCACCAACCCGCCGAGCCTGGACAAGCAACCCGTGCGCGACTGGCTGGAAAGCGTTCGCATCGACGGCGCGCCCTGGAACAAGCGCCCCCCCGCACCAGCTGTGCCGCGCGAAGTGGTGCAGCGCACGGCCGCCACGTATGCCCAGGCCTTGACCGCACTGGGAGTGCCACTGCATGACTGAACCCCTGTTCAGCGTTGTGGGTGACAACACGCGGCCGCCCCTGGTGGGCGTCGTGATGGGTTCTTCCAGCGACTGGGAAGTGATGAAGTGCGCCACCGAGCTGCTGGCCGAATTCGGCGTGCCATTTGAAGCGCAGGTGCTGTCGGCCCACCGCATGCCCGACGCAATGTTCAGCTACGCCGAGGCCGCCGCCGCTCGCGGCCTGCGCGCCATCATCGCCGGGGCCGGCGGCGCCGCGCACCTGCCTGGCATGCTGGCGGCCAAGACGCTGGTGCCGGTGCTGGGCGTGCCCATTCCCAGCCGCCATCTGCAGGGGCTGGATTC
Organism: Burkholderiales bacterium; assembly: GCA_043760085.1. GTDB lineage: Bacteria > Pseudomonadota > Gammaproteobacteria > Burkholderiales > Burkholderiaceae_C > Rubrivivax. Next base: position 6,429 of record JAYUPO010000446.1, on the reverse strand, counting down.
GCTCTATGCCATCGTGCAAATGCCCAGGGGCGTGCCGGTGGCCACCTTCGCCATCGGCGCGGCGGGGGCGGCCAACGCGGCGCTGTTTGCCGTGGCGCTGTTGTCGGCTCAAGACAGCGGTTTGATGATCAAGCTGCAGGCGTTTCGCCAGCGCCAACACGCTGCGGCCGTGGCGATGACCAAGGATCTGACATGAAACCCATCCTCCCCGGCAGCACCGGCGCCGACGGCCGGCCCGCCACGTTGGGCGTGATGGGCGGCGGCCAGCTCGGCCGCATGTTCGTGCATGCCGCACAGTCACTGGGCTACTACACCGCGGTGCTCGACCCCGACCCGATCAGCCCGGCCGGCAAGGTGGCGCACTACCACGTGGCCAGCGCCTATGTTGATGAGCAGGGCCTGGCGCAACTGATGCAACGCTGCGCGGCCATCACCACCGAATTCGAAAACGTGCCGGCACCGGCGCTGGTCACATTGGGCGCGCACCGCGTGGTGGCGCCCAACTCGCAAGCCGTGGCCGTGTGCCAGCACCGGGCGCGCGAAAAGGCCTTGTTCGTGCGCTGCGGCGTGCCTTGCGCGCCGCACGCCTTGGTGCAAGACGAGGCCGATGTGGCTGCGGTGGGTGATGAACTCTTTCCCGGCTTGCTCAAGACCGCCCAGCTCGGCTACGACGGCAAGGGCCAGGTCGCCGTTCACAACCGCAGCGAACTGGCCGGCGCCTGGGCGCAGCTCGGCGGCGTGCCCTGCGTGCTGGAAAAACGCCTTGCGCTAACGTTCGAGATCAGCGTCATCGTGGCCCGTGGTTTTGATGGCGAATGCGTCAACCTGCCGGTGCAGCAAAACCTGCACCGCGGCGGCATCCTGACTGTGACGCAGGCGCCCGCGCCCGATGTGCCTGCTGCCACCGCCGCCCAGGCCATTGCGCTGGCGCAGCAGTTGGCCCAGGCGATGGAATACGTGGGCGTGCTGTGCGTGGAATTCTTCGTGCTCGCCGACGGCAGCCTGGTGGCCAACGAAATGGCGCCGCGCCCGCACAACTCGGGCCACCACAGCCTGGACAGTTGCGATGTCTCGCAGTTCGAGTTGCAGGTGCGCACCCTGGCCGGCCTGCCGCTCACCGCCCCGCGCCAGCATTCACCCGCCGTGATGCTCAACCTGATGGGCGACCTGTGGGGCCCACCCGGCGCGCAGGCCACGCCGCCCTGGCCGGCCGTGCTGGCCCTGCCCGGCGCCCACCTGCACCTGTACGGCAAGACCGGTGCGCGGCCCGGCCGCAAGATGGGCCACGTCACGTTCACCGCGGCCCAGCCCGGGCCAGCGCTGGCCGTGGCGCGCGAGGCCGCCACGTTGCTGGGCATCGCGGCTTTTTGACACCCATGCCGGTGCTCGATGGCGACCAGGCGGCTGCCGTGCAGCAAGCAGCGCAGGCCCTGGCCCGCGGCGAGTTGGTGGCCTTCCCCACCGAAACCGTCTACGGCCTGGGCGCGCGCGCCGACCGCGGCGAGGCAGTCGAGCGCATCTTCGCCGCCAAGGGCCGGCCGTCCGATCACCCCTTGATCGTGCATGTGGCCGATGCCCAAGCCGCGCTGGCCTTCAGCGCCGACTTCAACCCGCTGGCGCAGCGGCTGGCCGCCACGTTCTGGCCCGGGCCGGTGACAGTGATCGTGCGCCGTGCCACCAGCATGGCGCAGGCGGCCGCCGGTGGCCAGGCCAGCATCGGCCTGCGCTGCCCGGCACACCCCGTGGCGCAAGCCCTGCTGCGTGCGGCGCAGGCCCTGGGCGTTCACGGCGTGGCAGCGCCCAGCGCCAACCGGTTTGGCCGGGTCAGCCCGACGCAGGCCGCGCATGTGGCCGCTGAGTTCGGGCCTGACCTGCTAGTGCTGGATGGCGGCGCATGCAGCCTGGGTATTGAATCCGCCATCGTCGATTGCTCGCGCGACACGGCCGTGCTGCTGCGCCCGGGCACGCTGGAGCGCAGCCGCCTTGAAGCCGCATTGGGCCAGTACTTGCAAGAGCCCGATGCAAACGCGCCGCGCGCACCCGGCACGCTGGCCTCGCACTACGCCCCGCAAGCCCGCGTGCGCTTGATGAGCGGCGAGCAGATCAGCCAGGCCCTGGGTGTGCTGGGGCCTGAGGCGAAGGCCTTGAAGCTGGGGGTATATTCCCGCACCGTTCGCCGCACCCCGGCCGGTGTGGCGCTCAAACCCATGCCAGACGACGCCGGCGCTGCGGCCCAAGAGCTGTTCGCCGTGCTGCGCGACTTCGACGCCCATGGCGCGCAGTTGATCTGGATCGAACACCCCCCCGCCGACCCAGCCTGGGAAGGCGTGCGCGACCGCTTGCAGCGCGCAGCCACTCATTGACGACAACCCGATGAACTTGAACATGAGTGCTCACCACTGGCGCAAGGCCCTTGCGGCAAAGGCCTCGCTGGCGGCCCTGTTGGCGGCCGCCCTGGCCACGACGCTGTCCGCTTGCGGCGGCGGCACCGCGCAGTTGGAGCCTTTCAAGGCCCAGCGCGTGCTGGCCTTTGGCGATGAAGCCAGCCTGCTGCTGCCCGACGGGCGCAAGTACAGCGTCAACGCCCTCGATGAGGCCGGCGCCCGGGCCTGCGCCAACAGTGCGCTGTGGGTGCAGGCCGTGGCCACGGTCTACGGCTTCGTCTTCCCGCAGTGCAACCCTGGCGCCGTGGCGGCGCCGCAAGGCGTGATGCGCGCCGCGCCGGGCGCCAGGGCGGACGACCTGAAGACGCAGGTCGATGCCCAGGTGGCCGCCGGCGGCTTTGCCGCGGGCGACCTGGCCACGGTGATGGTCGGCGCCAACGACGTGCTGGAACTGGCGGCACAAGTCAGCGCCGGCAGCCTCACCGAGGCCGCGGCCACGGCTGAATTGCGGCTGCGCGGCGAGCGCGCGGCGCTGCAGGTCAACCGCATGGTCGACCTGGGCGCGCGCGTGATCGTGGCCACCGCCATCGACCTTGGCCTGAGCCCGTTTGCCCTGGGCCAGGGCACGGACACCGCGGCGCTCGTCAGCCGCCTGGTGCTGGCCATCAACGGCCGCGTGCGCGTGAACATCCTGAACGACGGCCGCTTCGTCGGCCTGGTGCTGGCTGACGAGGCGGTGCAAGCTGCCGCCCGCGCCCCGGCCGTGTTCGGGCTGGCCAACGCCACCCAGGCCGCCTGCGCCACCGCCTTGCCCGACTGCACCACCAACACCATGGTGACCGGCGCCGTGGCCTTGAACTGGCTGTGGGCTGACGCCACCCACATCGGCCCGGGGCTGCAAATCTATATCGGTGGCCTGGCTGCGGCGCGAGCGCGGGGCAACCCGTTTTAGGCGACAGTCTTTAGCGTCACGCCGCCAAGGGCTTGCGCCCGACCAGCGGGTAAGCCGGATCGTTAAAGCCCGGCGTTGACGGGTGCCCGGGCGCCACCAGCTCATCCACCAGCGCCTCGTCTTCGGCGCTCAACTTGATGTCCAGCGCCGGCAAGTAGCTCTGCCACTGCGCCAGCGTGCGCGGCCCTGCGATCACGCTGCTGATCATGCGGTTGGCCAACACCCAGGCGGTGGCGAACTGCGCCAGCGTCACGCCGCGCTCCTGCGCGTGCCGGGCCAGGCGCTGCGCGATGGCCAGCGACTCGGAACGGAACTCGGTTTGCATGATGCGGGCGTCGCCCCGGCCGGCGCGCGTGCCGGTGTCGGGCGCGGCACCGGGCGTGTACTTGCCGGTCAACACGCCGCGTGCGACCGGGCTGTACGGAGCCACGCCCAGGCCAAAGTGTTCGCAGGCCGGCAACACTTCCACCTCGGGCCCGCGGTTGAGCAAGTTGTAGTAAGGCTGGCACACCACCGGGCCGGGCAGGCCCAGTTGGCGTGCCAGGGCCACCATTTCGGCGATGCGCCAGGCGCGGAAGTTCGAGACGCCCCAGTAGCGAATCTTGCCGCTGCGAACCATGTCGCCCAATGCGTGCAGCGGCTCTTCGAGGTTCATGCCCGGGTCATCGCGGTGCAGGTAATAAATGTCGATGTGGTCGGTGTGCAGCCGGCGCAGGCTGGCCTCCAGCGCGCGCATCATCCACGTGCGCGAGAAGTGGCCTTCATTGACGCGCGCCGACATCTTGTTGCCCAGCTTGGTGGCCAGCACCCAATCGTGGCGTTGCGGCTTGATCAGCTCGCCCACGACCTCCTCGCTCACCCCGGTGCTGTAGACATCGGCCGTGTCGATGAAATTCACGCCCTGGGCATGGGCATCGGCCACGATGCGCGCCGCCTCGGCGCGGTCGGTCTGGTCGCCGAACATCATCGTGCCCAGGCACAGGGCCGAGACCTTCAGGTTGCTGTGGCCAAGGGGTCGGTATTGCATGGTGTTCCCACGTAGTCTGGCGCAAGCATAGGTCACATGTGTTCAACTTCAGGCCATGGCCACGCACCCACACCCCTCCAAGCCGCGGCGGCAACTGCTGGGCGGCGCCGCAGCGCTGATCAGCGCGCCCTGGTTCATTCGTGATGCGCGCGCCCAGGCGGTGCTGCGGCCCACGCCGGCGCAGACCGAAGGGCCGTTCTACCCCGTCACGCTGCCCGGCGACAGCGACTCCGACCTGCTGACCCAGGGCAACCTTCGCTACACCCGCGGCCAAGCCACCTGGCTCGAAGGCACGGTGACGGATCGCACGGGCCGGCCGCTGCGCGACGCGGTGGTTGAAATCTGGCAGTGCGACCACGCCGGCCACTACCACCACCCCGGCGACCGCGGCGCCGACCCGGCATTCCAGGGCTTCGGCCGCACGCAGGTGAACGCCGACGGCGAGTACCGCTTTCGCACCATCCGGCCCGCGCCTTATTCGGGGCGCACGCCGCACATCCACGTCAAGGTGAAACTGGGCCCGCGCGAATTGCTGACCACGCAGCTCTACGTGGCCGGCGAGCCCGGCAACGAGCGCGACTTTCTCTGGCGCAGCTTGTCAACGGCCGACCGCGCCGCGCTGGGCGTGGCGTTTCAAGCCGAAGGCGACGGGCTGCGCGGGCGCTTCCCGATCGTGGTGGTGGCTTGAACGCCGTGGGTGCGCAAGCGGCTGATCGCGAACGTTAGGCTTCACACACTATCGCCGAGCCGACTTCGCCATGTCCTGCCGTCGCACCTTCATTTCACAGGCCGTCGCGGGCGCTGCGGCCATGTGCTGGGGCAAGCATGCAGCGCTCGCCGCGCCCGAGGACCTTGATCCGAAGTGGTACCAGGCAGCGGTTGAAATGCGCCGCTTGGCCGAGTCCTGGGGCGACCAAAGCTATGGCGCGGTGCTGGTGGCCGGTGGTGCTGTCGTCGGTGAAGGGCCAAGCCGTGTGGTCAAGGACATGAACCCAGACGCTCATGCCGAGCGAGTTGCCATCCTTGACGCGCAGCGGCGCCTGGGTCGCGAGAGTCTCGCCGGCAGCGTGCTGTATTCAACCAGCCGCCCGTGTTCACTGTGCCAGGCCGCAGCGCTTCGCGCCGGTGTGAGCCGCATGGTCTTTGGCCCGTCGCTCTCGGACGCGGGCAAGGAGTAAAGTGTCAAGCCTCCAATGACCTCACAGGAGCCAGTTCATGAGTCAAGTCCATTCACACTTCATGTTCGCGTTGGTTCTCATGGCAGCCGCGCCCGCGCTGGCACAGGGAACAGACAAGGCGGCGGCCAAGGCGTCGATTGCGGGCAAGGCTGCTACGGCCAAGCAAGCCCCCGTGAAGGCGAGCACTGAACGGAAGAAATTCGATTTCGTCGGCGAGCCGGCGGCGGCAAATGCGGCAACGCAACAATCAAACAAGCCGGTGGCCGAGCGGTCCGCGCCCGCTTATCTGAAGGACAAGTCGACCTGTCACTCACAAGGCAGTGACGCGTAACCCCTCAGGGCCTGAGAGTATTCGGGCATGAGCGAAAGACTCTCGGGCTCTCAGCCGAGCCGACTTATCAGCAACGTTAACGTTCGGTCGCCGCTGCGCCCGCTTGGCGCGCACGCCGGGCGGCCCCGTCAACGCGCAGCTTGATGAACAAGATGGTGCTGGCCAGCGCCAGCGTGAAGGCGTTGGCGATGATGATCGGCCACTCGCCCAGCATCACGCCGTAGGCCAGCCACAGCGCCACGCCCAGGGTGAAGGCGCTGTACATGGCCAGCGAGATGCCGCTCACGTCGCGCGTGCGCAGCGTGTGTACAGCTTGCGGCAGGAACGACAGCGTGGTCAGCGTGGCCGCCAGCGTGCCAAGCAGGTCAATCGAGCGCATGGCCGGCTTTCATCGCACCGCGCCGTCGCGCATCGTCCACTGCACCAGGGCTTCGAGCGCGGGGCGGGCGGCGTTGGCGTTCGGGTGGTTGATGATCGCCACCAGCGTGTAGTGCCGCCCGCTGTCGCCCAGCACATAGCCGGCCAGCGCCGCCACGTCACGCAGGCTGCCGGTCTTC
>JAYUPO010000445.1:0-2962 GCA_043760085.1 Burkholderiales bacterium | reverse complement strand
GACGGGACTCTCACCCGTTGGACTGGCGCAGCATGCAGCAGCACTACCTGACCCCTGCGGGTTCAGTCGAGCCTTTGCTTCGTGACGCACCATGGCTTGATGATAAGCGGGGGCCCGACGCCAACGTCTTGAGCAGTGGCCAAACGCAGGCCAGGGGGCGGCCGGTATAGTGCCCGCCAATCACGCAAAACCTGAGGATTGACGATGGCTTCCAACCGCCGCTCCAAGAACATCACCGAAGGCGTGGCGCGCGCGCCAAACCGGTCCATGTACTACGCCATGGGCTACACCGAAGCGGACTTCAAAAAGCCCATGATCGGCGTGGCCAATGGGCACTCCACCATCACACCGTGCAATTCAGGCCTGCAGCGCCTGGCCGATGCTGCGGTGGAGGGTTTGAAGGCTGCCGGCGCCAACCCGCAGATCTTCGGCACGCCCACCATCAGCGACGGCATGGCCATGGGCACCGAGGGCATGAAGTACAGCCTGGTGTCGCGCGAGGTCATCTCCGATTGCGTTGAGACCTGCGTCGGCGGCCAGTGGATGGACGGCGTGCTCGTGATCGGCGGCTGCGACAAGAACATGCCAGGCGGCATGATGGGCATCTTGCGCGCCAACGTGCCGGCGATCTATGTTTACGGCGGCACCATCCTGCCCGGCAAGTACAAGGGGCAAGACCTGAACATCGTCAGCGTCTTCGAAGCCGTGGGCCAGTTCAGCGCCGGCAACCTGAGCGAGGAAGACTTCTGCCAGATCGAACGCCGAGCCATCCCCGGCAGCGGCTCGTGCGGCGGCATGTACACGGCCAACACCATGTCGTCGGCCTTCGAGGCGCTGGGCATGAGCCTGCCGTTTTCATCGACCATGGCGAACGTGGAAGATGAAATCGTCTCGAACGTTAAACAGTGCGCCACGGTGCTGGTCGAAGCGGTGATGAACGATTTGAAGCCACGCGACATCGTCACCCGCAAGTCGATTGAAAACGCCGTGGCGGTGGTTATGGCCACGGGCGGCTCGACCAATGCGGTGCTGCACTTCCTGGCCATTGCGCATGCGGCGCAGGTGGAATGGACGATCGATGACTTCGAGCGCGTGCGGCGCAAGGTGCCGGTGCTGTGCGACCTGAAACCCAGCGGCCGCTTCCTGGCGATTGACCTGCACCATGCCGGTGGCATTCCGCAGGTGATGAAGGCGCTGCTCAAAGCTGGCCTGCTGCACGGTGACTGCATCACCATCACCGGCAAGACCGTGGCCGAGACGCTGGCCGCCATACCCGATGCACCGGCCGGCGGCCCGGAGGTGATCCGCCCCATCACCAACCCGATGTACGCTGAAGGCCACCTGGCGATCTTGAAGGGCAACCTCTCACCCGAAGGCTGCGTGGCCAAGATCACGGGCTTGAAGAACCCGGTCATGACCGGCCCGGCACGGGTGTTCGATGACGAACAATCGGCGCTGGCCGCCATCATGGCCAAGAAGATCGTGGCCGGCGACGTGATGGTGCTGCGCTACCTCGGCCCCAAGGGCGGCCCGGGCATGCCGGAGATGCTGGCGCCCACCGGGGCCTTGATCGGCCAGGGCCTGGGCGAAAGCGTCGGGCTGATCACCGACGGCCGCTTTTCAGGCGGCACCTGGGGCATGGTGGTGGGCCACGTGGCGCCGGAGGCGTTTGCCGGCGGCAACATCGCGCTCATCGAAGAAGGCGACTCGATCACCATCGACGCGCACCAGCTGCTGCTGCAACTCAATGTGGCCGACGCCGAGCTGGCCCGCCGCCGTGCGCGGTGGCAGGCACCGGCACCGCGCTACACCCGCGGCGTGCTGGCCAAGTTTGCCCACACGGCGTGCAGCGCCAGCGCTGGGGCGGTGCTCGACAAATTTGATTGAACCTGGATTGATGGCGCGGTGCCCCCCGCGCGGCAGAAAGGCGTGCGGCCTACAACTTGGAGTCGTGCCGCGTCTGCTCACCCGAGCGTGCCGAGGACACAGGGTCACCGGCGCGCGGCTGATGCGGTGCAGGCGGCCGGCGGGTGCGGCCCTTGAGAAAGCCCAGCCCCAGGGCGTCGAGATTGCGGGCGCGGCGCTCGGCCTTGCGCTCATCCATTTCGCGCATCACGCGCCTTTGGGTCAGGCCCATCATGTCAGACAGACCCCACCACGCAACCGTGAGTGCAAATGGCGCGCCCAGCGCCCACCAGGACCAATGTGCAACGGGTTCCACACCGGCCCAGTACAAGCCGAGCAGGATCACGCCCACGATCAAGAACAACATCTTCCTACCTCACGAACCCAATCTCTCGCAAGCGATGCGTCAACGAGCACCCGTAAAATTCGTTGAGGCACTGTATCTGAAACCCGCTTGCCCCAGTTCAACCTCATCCAGAAGGATTCCATGAAAGCTCTAACCGCTGTGTTCACCCTGGCCGCCGTGGCGGCGTCTGCACCGGCCTTTGCCAACGCCGATCTGGCCCAGAAGAAAACCTGCATGGCCTGCCATGCCATGGACAAGAAGCTTGTGGGCCCGGCCTACAAGGAAGTCGCCGCCAAGTACGCCGGCCAGAAGGACGCCGCCGACAAGCTGGCCGACAAGATCGTCAAAGGCAGCACCGGCGTCTGGGGCGCAGTGTCGATGCCCCCGAACACGCAGGTCAGCGCGGCCGAGGCGAAGCAACTGGCGACGTGGGTGCTGAGCACCAAGTAAGCCGCAGCCCATCAAGAAGGCCCCACATGCGCGGGGCCTTTCCTTTTATCCGTGGGATCAGTTGGTCTCCAGCCCCTGCATCGACAGATTCGACTGCTCCTCAGGGATTGCCCGGTGCGCTCAGGCTGCGCCACCGGTCTTCGGCGTCGACCGTGGGATTACCGGTCGAAGGTTTGGTGCAGGCCTGTCGCTTTGCCGCGCTGACCTGCCGTTGTTCAAGGAGAATGTCGGTCAGGCACTCGTGCTGGCGGGCTTGGTATC
>JAYUPO010000444.1:0-7597 GCA_043760085.1 Burkholderiales bacterium | reverse complement strand
GGTCGACATCTCGCTGGTGGCGGTGATGGGCGGGCTGTGCATGGCCAACGGCAACACCGACGCCCTGGGTTTTGGTGCGGCGTGCAACCCGTCTGCGGTGCCCCTGGGCGCCACGGCGTTCAAACTGCATGATGCAGTGGACCAAGCGGTGGTGCCGTTGCTGGCCACCTTCCCGTACCTGAACACGCCGCTTCCCGGCAGCAAGTAAGGAGCCCATCATGAGAACCCTTTTGATGATCGGCACGCTGGTGGCGGCAGGCGCCTTGGTGGCTTGCGGGGGCGGTGACTCGACGCCCGTGGCGGGCGAGCGGGAAGTGCCGTCCAGCGCGACAGCGTCGCCCACCGCCTTCAGCCAATGGGCCAACAGTGTGGCGCCGGAAGAAAGCACCGAGCCCTTGGGCATGGACATGGTGGTGCCCCCCACCTCCGAAACCGACGAGCCCATTGCGGTGATTTGACGCTCAGCCCGCGCGCCAGTCGGTGGCGTGCGGGCCGCATCTTTCGCATCCGATGCGTTTGCGCGCGCGTTTGTCATGGAACACCCGGCCTGAAAACCGCGTGTTCCATTCCCACGCCACATCCATAACAGGAGCTTGCCCATGTCCACACATCTCACCACCCCGGCCGCCACTGCGCTGGCGGCACTGCTGTCCGCTTGCGCCATGCCCATGGCACCCAGCGCCCCGTCCTATTCACAGGCAAGTTTGCCGGCCGCGGTGCAGGTGCCTGCCGGTTTCAAGGTTGCGTTCGAAACAGTGGGCGCCGGCGAGATCACTTACGAATGCCGCGCCAAGGCCGGCACAGCGGGCGAGCACGGGTGGGTGTTCGTCGGCCCCGCAGCAAGCCTGGTCGACCGCCAGGGCCGCACGCTGGGCCGTTACTTCGGCCCGCCGGCCACCTGGGCTGCCAACGACGGCTCGGCCATCACCGGCACGCAGTTGGCCGTGGCGCCGGCGGCCGCAGGCAACATTCCCCTGCAATTGGTCAAGGCCAACCCGGCCAGCGGCCAAGGCATGATGACCGGCGTGAGCCACATCCAGCGCGTGGCCACTCAAGGCGGCGTGGCACCGAGCGCGCCGTGCAACATGGCTGGCATGGGCCGCAAGGAAATCGTTCGCTACCAGGCCGACTACATCTTCTGGAAGGCGGCGTAGCCGACGCGCACGCCGCGGCGCTGTTCTGCAGGGTTGCAGCGCTACGATGGCTTCGGGCGCAGCGTGCGCTCGCACCTGGCCGCTCGGCCCACCACCCATGCTCACAGCCGAAGACTTCAACCTGCGCGGTGCGGGCAAGCTGCCCGGGCACTTGGGGCTGGTCGTCACGCAGGTCAGCGCCGCGCAGGTGTGCGCCGAGCTGGCTGTGACGGAAAAGGTGATGGCACCCAACGGCTTCCTGCATGCCGGCACGGTGGTGACCCTGGCCGACACCTGCGCCGGTTATGGCTGTGTGGTCAACCTGCCGCCTGGCGCCACGGGCTTCACCACGGTGGAGCTCAAGTCCAACCATCTGGGCACCACACTCACCGGCACCATCACCTGCGTGGCCACGCCGCTGCACTTGGGCAAGACCACCCAGGTGTGGGACGCGGTGGTGAGCCACCTTGAGACGGGCAAGACGCTTGCCGTGTTTCGCTGCACGCAGCTGGTGTTGTATGCGAAGCCTGTTGCATGAGCGCTGGTGCATGCCGCCTGGTGCTGAACGGCGCCGGCACGGCAGCGCGCGGCCTGGCGTCGTTAGCGTCGTTGCAGCAACTGCGCCGCCACCGCCACGGCAATCACCTCGGGTTCCTTGCCCATCACGCCCGGCACGCCAATCGGGCTGGTGACGCGGGCAAAGTCTGCGTCGCCAAAACCACGCGATTCAAGGCGATGGCGAAAGCTGGCCCATTTGCTGGCGCTGCCGATCAGGCCGATGAACGGCAGGTCGTCGCGCTCGCGGGCGCGCGCCAGGCACGCAGCCAGCACGTCGAGGTCTTCGGCGTGGCTGAAGCTCAGGATCAACACGTTCGAGGCCGGCGCCAAAGCAGGCACCGCAGCGTGAACCGGGTCGCTGTGCTCGGCCTGCACGTTGGCGGGCAACTCGGCGGGGAAGATTTCGTCGCGGCTGTCGAACCAGTTCACGTTCACCGGCAAATGAGCGAATACCTGTACCAGCGCCTTGCCGACATGGCCGCCACCGAACAGCGCCACGGGCAGCGCCCGGGCCAGTGTTGATTGCAGTTCGGGACGCAGGGCGGGCATGTCCGCTGCACCGAGGTGTTTAAAGCCCAGCACCACCACGCCGCCGCAACATTGGCCCAAGGCCGGGCCCAGGGCAAAGCGCAATTCATCAGGCAGGGTTTCGCCGGCCAGCAGGCGCCGGGCATGGGCGATGGCTTCGAATTCGAGGTGGCCGCCACCCACGCTGCCGATCAGGCCTTGCGGCAACACGGCCATCCAGGCGCCCGGCTCGCGCGGGCCCGAGCCCTGCACGCTGCGCACGGTGACGCGCACCGCCGCAGCATGCTCAAGGTGCGCCAGCAGCGCCGCCGTGGCGGCTTGTGTCATCCGTTAATCACTGGGCCCGGGCCCGCGCCTTGGTCTTCTCGCAGGCCAGCAAGATACGCTCGGGCGTGGCCGGCGCGTCCATCTCCACCAGCGCAGCGTGGCCAGCGCTGGCGCTGACCGCGTCTTTCAGCGCAAAGTAAGTGGACAGCGCCAGCATCAGCGGCGGCTCGCCCACGGCCTTGCTGCGGTACGGCGTGGGCTTGATGTTTTCGCCATCGAACAGGCGCACGTTAAAGGCTTCGGGCACGTCGCTGGCCACCGGAATCTTGTAGGTGCTGGGCCCATGCGTGAGCAGCTTGCCCGCCGGGTTCCAGATGCACTCTTCCATCGTCAGCCAGCCCATGCCCTGGATGAACGCGCCCTCGATCTGGCCGCGGTCGATCGCCGGGTTGATGCTGCGGCCCACGTCATGCACGATGTCCACGCGCTTGAGCCACCACTCGCCGGTGAGGGTGTCGATCTCGACTTCGCTGAGTGCCGCGCCGTAGCAGAAGTAGTAGAACGCGCGGCCTTGCAGCTTGGCCATGTCGTAGCCGATTTCCGGCGTGCGGAAGTAGCCGGCGGCCGACAGGCCCACGCGCTGCAACCAGGCTTGCTTCACCACGTCGGCCCAGGGCACGGCCGCCTGGCCGCCACGCGCCTGGCCGCCGGCAAAGACCACGTCTTGCGCTGCGCAGCCGAGCATGCCCGCCGCCACCGGTGCCAACCGTTCACGTAACTGGTCGCAGGCATGGTTGATGGCCGCGCCGTTGATGTCGGCCCCGCTGCTGGCCGCGGTGGCGCTGGCGTTGGGCACTTTTTGCGTGTCGGTGCCCAGCACGCGAACGGCCTGCACCGCAACGCCCAGGCCATCGGCCGCCACCTGGGCCATCTTGATGTTCAGGCCCTGGCCCATTTCGGTGCCGCCGTGGCTGACGCTCACCGTGCCGTCTTGAAACACGTTCACCAGCGCGCCGCCCTGGTTGAGCATGGTGGCGGTGAAGCTGATGCCGAACTTCAGTGGGGTGATGGCCAGGCCACGCTTGGTTGTGCGGCTCTTTGTGTTGAAGGTATCCACCGCCGCACGGCGGGAGCGGTAGCCAGATTCAGCTTCCAGTTGCTCCAGCACCTGATCCGCGATGAAGTCCTCGATCACCTGGCCATAGGGCGCCGTCATCGAGCCCGCATCGCCGCTTTGCGCAGGGTTCTGGTACAGGTTGACGCGGCGCACATCCAGCGCATCGAGCTTGAGTTCGCGGGCGATGAGTTCAATCACCGTCTCGATGCCGAACATGCCTTGCGGCCCGCCGAAGCCGCGAAACGCGGTGGCCGACTGGGTGTGCGTCTTGCAGCGGTGGCTCAGCACATTCAGGTTCGGCAGGTGGTAGCAGTTGTCGATGTGCAGCATGGCGCGGTCGTTCACCGGGCCGGAAAAGTCGACGCTGTAGCCGCAGCGCGAAGCGAGCATCACATCCAGGCCGAGGATGCGGCCGGTGGCGTCGAACCCCACGTCGTAGTCGATGCGAAAGTCGTGGCGCTTGCCGGTGATCATCATGTCGTCGTCACGATTAACACGCAGCTTCACCGGCTTTTTCAACACATGCGCAGCCAGCGCGGCGCTCTGGCTGAAGATGCTGGCATTGCCTTCCTTGCCGCCAAAGCCGCCGCCCATGCGCCGGCAAATCACTTCCACATCATGCGTGCCCAGGTTCAGCGCCGCAGCGGCTTCGCGCTGGTTGCCGTCGGGGTGTTGCGTGCTCACATACAGCGTGAGTTGGCCGTCTTCGCGCGGCACGGCGTAGGTGATCTGGCCTTCCATGTAGAACTGTTCCTGCTGGCCGCAGGTGGTGCTGCCTTGCAGGCGGTGCGGTGCTTTGGCGATGGCGCCGGCTGCGTCGCCCTGCGCGAGCGTCTTGGTGGGGATGATGAAGCTCTGCGCGGCCAGCGCTTGTTCAATGGTGATGAGGGCCGGCAGTTCCTTCACCAGCACCTTGGCGTGCTTGGCTGCTTCGCGCGCATAGAGCATTTCGCGCGCCACCACCACCGCCACCGCCTGGCCCACAAACTCCACCTTGCCGGCGGCCAGGAACGGGTCGTCGTGGATGATGGGGCCGCAGTTGTTTTCACCCGGAATGTCGCGCGCCGTGAACACCGCCACCACGCCGTGTTGGGCCAGCAGGGCGGCGCGGTCGATGCCGTCGCCGACGAGCTCGCCATGGGCCACGGGCGAGGTCACCAGCGCGGCGTACAACGTTCCACGCAACTCTGGAATGTCGTCGGTGTAGCAGGCCTCGCCGGTGACGTGCAGGTGGGCCGACTCGTGCGGCAGTTCGGCGCCTTGCGCGCCTTGCAGCGCAACAGCGGTAAGTTCAGCCAGGGTGGTGGGAGCGTTCATCAGGCCTCCTCAGTTTGCAACTCGGGCGCTACGAATTTCAGGATCAGGTTGCGCGCCACCAGGGCGCGGTAGGCCCAGGTGGCACGCAGGCCGTCGCGGGCAGTGAAGCTGGCGGCCACCGCGGCGTCCAGCGCTGCCGGGTCGATTTCATCCGGCCGCTTACCTTCGAGCAGCGCTTCGAGCCGGGGTGCGCGCGCCGGTGAAGGCGTGAGGCCGTTGTAGGCCAGGCGCACGTCGCGCAACTTGCCAGCGTCTTCACGCCAGCTCATGGCCGCGCAGGTGGCAGAAATGTCCTGGTCGAACCGTTTGCTGATCTTGTGCGCCGCAAAGCGCCGGCCTTGCAGGCGCGGCACGGTGATGGTTTCGATGAACTCGCCGGGTTGCAGCACGCTCTTCTTTTGCCCGGTGTAGAACGCCTCTAACGCCACGCTGCGTGTGACGTCATGGCCCTTGGGGCCGCGGCGGCGCAGTTGCAGCGTGGCGCCCAAGGCCAGCAAGCAGGGCATGGAGTCCCCAATGGGCGAGCCATTGGCGATGTTGCCGCCCAGGGTGGCCGTGGCACGGATGGGCGGCGAGCCAAAGCGGCGCAGCACCTCGGCAAAGTCGGGCAGCTCGGGTTTGAGCAGATCCATCACCACGTCAAGCGTCACCGCTGCGCCAATCTGCCATTGCGCTGCGCTGGTGTTCACGCGCGTGAGTTCGGCCACGCCGCCGATATAGGCGATGAACGGCGGGCGCTCGAAGCGCTTGTTCACGGCCAGGCCAAATTCGGTGCTGCCGGCCAGCAAGTAGGCATCGGGGTGGTCGGCCAGGTAACTGCTCAGTTCAGCGGCGGTGGCGGGCGAAACGAATTCGCTGCCCTTGCGCGTGCGCACCACGGGCGCCACGACCACCTTGCCTTCAAGGTTGTGGCTGCTCAGCCTGGGCCGCGCAATCTCTTTGAGCAAGGCCAGCTCCTTCGCGTCTTGCAAGCTGCGTTGCGCCAGTGGTGCGGCGCAGGCTTGCAGCGTGGCGTCGATGATGGGCTTGTAGCCGGTGCAGCGGCACAGGTTGCCGGCCAGTGCGTCAGTCACCTGCGCGCGCGTGGGCTGCGCCGCATGCTCGGCAAAGGCGGCCATGCTCATCACGAAACCCGGGGTGCAAAAGCCGCACTGCGAGCCGTGACACTGCACCATGGCCTGCTGCACCGGGTGCAGGCTGCCGTCGGCGCGCTTCAGGCTTTCAACCGTCTTCACTGCCTTGCCGTCGAGTGCCGGCAGCATCTGCATGCAACTGTTCACCGGCTTCCAGGCGATGGCGTTACCGTGCGCATCCGGTTCGCCCACCAGCACCACACAGGCGCCGCAATCGCCCTCGGCGCAGCCTTCCTTGGTGCCGGTGCGGTGCAGCTTTTCGCGCAGATAGTCCAGCACCGTGGTGGTGCGGCGCTCGCCACGGGCATGGTGGATGGCGCCATCGAGAACAAAGCGCACGGCGTAGATGTCGCTGCTCATGGTGCGCGAACCTCGGAAGCTGCAAGGGGGGTGATTGTAGAAGTGGGCTCCATCGCGCGCCGACCACCCTCGCACGGGTCAACCCTGGGGAAAGGTCTGTGCGGCAAGGCCCAAAATTCGCGGGCTTTGCCGCGCTGGCCCGGGCCAGCGCCGATGCAACCTCATCCGATCGATCTGGAGCCTGACCTATGTTCAATTTCGGCCCTTCCCGGCGCGCCCTGCTCGCCGCCTTCACCGCACTCACCGCTCTGCCCTTGCTGGCGACGGCACAAACCACGCCCATCAAGTTCCAGCTCGACTGGCGCTTTGAAGGCCCGGCCGCGTTGTTCCTGGCCTCGGCCGCCAAGGGCTACTACAAAGACGCGAAGCTGGATGTGACCATCGACGCCGGCAATGGCTCGGGCGGCACGGTCACGCGTGTGGCCTCGGGCTCGTATGACATCGGCTTTGCCGACCTGGCCGCGTTGATGGAATTCCACGCCAACAACCCCGACGCACCGAACAAGCCGGTGGCGGTGATGATGGTCTACAACAACACGCCCGCGGCCGTGTTGACATTGAAGAAGAGCGGCATCACCAAACCCGCTGATCTGGCCGGCAAGAAGCTCGGCGCGCCAGGCTTTGACGCCGGGCGCCGCGCCTTCCCCATCTTCGCCAAGGCCAACAGCGTGGGCGCGGTGAACTGGGTCAGCATGGACCCGCCGCTGCGCGAAACCATGCTCGCGCGGGGTGACGTGGACGCCATCACCGGCTTCTCATTCACCTCGCTGCTCAACCTGGAAGCGCGCGGCGTGAAGCTGGAAGACATCGTGGTCATGCCCTTCGGCAGCTACGGCGTGAAGCTGTACGGCAACGTGATCATCGCCTCGCCCAAGATGATCAAAGACAACCCCGAAGCCGTGCGCGCGTTCTTGAAGGCCTTCACCAAGGGCGCCAAGGAAGTGATGGCCAACCCCGACGCAGCCGTTGAATACGTGAAGCAGCGCGACGGCATCATCAACGTCGACCTGGAAAAGCGCCGCCTGCGCATGGCGGTTGATTCAGTGGTGGCCAGCCCCGACGCGCGCGCCGAAGGCTTTGGCCAGGTGCGCGGGCCGCGCCTGGCGCTGATGGCCTCGCAGGTGAGCGACGCCTTCAACACCAAGACCCGCATCGACCCCGATGCGGTGTGGAACGGCTCGTTC
>JAYUPO010000443.1:0-2970 GCA_043760085.1 Burkholderiales bacterium | reverse complement strand
ATGTGGGCCGATTGGAGCGCGCCAGGCGCCCAAGCGGTGGCAGGAAATCAGACCCAAAGCGCTGGCATCTTGGCCGCGCGCGTCACGCCACTTCAACCACCTCGCCTTGCCCGGTGATGAACGCCGCGCGCACCACTTGCCCGGGTTGCAGCAGCATCACGGCGCGCCGGTAGCGCTGCAATTGCCAACCAGCTCGGCCTGCTCGTGCGGCCGCGTGGCCAGCTTGTAGTCGAGCACCCACCATTCGCGGCCTTGGGCCGCTTCCAAGGCCACCAGACGGTCGATGCGCAGCGGCTCGCCGCTTTCGACCACCGCCACTTCATTGCCTGCCCATTCGAGATCCATGGCGCTGAAGAAACGCTGCGTGGCCGGGTTGCCCAGGATGCGTCGGCCAAAGCCCAGCAACTGCGCCGCGCCGGCGGCACGCACGCGGCCAGCCGGGCGGGCAAGTCGGTATCGGCAACAATGCGGTCGAGCAGGTCGTGCGGCGGCGGTTGCGGCAATGCCTGGCGTCAACGTTCCAGATGAGTTTGTGCGCGCGCCAGAAGCTGCGGCAGCGACCCCGGCGCCGCGCCTTGCAGCGCGGCCGACCAGCTTTGCCGCGCACCGCGGGCTGGTTGCGCCAGCCACAGCAACAGCGCGTCTTCTACACCGAACAGCGGGCTTTTCAAGGCGCGGGGCGAGCGACAGGTCCGGCGGCGAACGGGTCTTGCGCGGGCGCGTCGGTGTCCAGGACCAAGCAAGGCAGGCCAGGTGTGCCGGCGGCTGGCGCGGCGGCCTGCGCCAAGAGTTGTGCCACCAACGCGTCGCCGCCGCCGGCTTGCAGTGCCACCCAGGCAGCGGGGCGATGGGCGAACAAGGCATCGAGCGGCTGCTGCGCATTCAGCGTGGCCCACTCGGCAGCCACGCGGGCGAGCTGGCGTTCGAGCGCGCGCCCGGGCCGGCCGCGCTCTCGATCTCATTGCGCACCTGGGCTCAATAGGTGGCGCGTCGCTTCGGCGTATGCGCCTGCGCGCCGTGGCCCAGTTGCCAGGCGCAGTTCACCGTGGCGGCAACCGCCTGCACGAACGCCGGCTCGGCGGCATCTCGCCAGGCCTGGCCCCAGGGCTGGTGGCGCAGCAGCGCGGCCGTGGCCAGTTCGCCGCCGCTGCGCTGGCCGCTGGGCCCGACACCGGGGGCTGGAGGCGGCGCCAGGCTGGCGGCCAACGTGTGCATGGTGTGCAAACGCGGTTGCCAGCCGCCCAGCGCCGCGAAACTGCGCTGCGCCGGCGCCAGCAGTTGGGCGTAGGGCAGCAGCAGCACCACGTCTTGCATGGCCAGGCCAGGCGTGGCCACCCAGCGCGCCACGCCAGCAGCCAACGCCTGCCACATGGCGGCAGGGGCAGGTGCAGCGGCAACAAATTGCGTTCAACAGCAGACATGGCGTTGCGCGGGCTCTCAAGGAATCGACGAGCCGCTCCCGAGTTGCCTTGACAGGCCGGGCTGCCGCGGCCCTGGGGTTTGCACAGGGGCCTTGAAGACGCGCAATGCGCCCAGAAATGACCGTTGTGTCAGAATGAATTTGCCCTTGGGACGATTCTGTTTCGGCGGGCACCGGAGAACATTTCAATGAGCAGCGAACTGATCAAGCATGTCAGCGACACGTCGTTCCAGGCCGATGTCCTGCAGGCCGACAAGCCTGTGCTGGTGGACTTCTGGGCCGAATGGTGCGGCCCGTGCAAGAGCATCGCACCCATCCTCGACGAGGCCTCACAGTCTTATGAAGGCCGCCTGCAGGTGGCCAAAGTCAACGTCGACGACAACCGCGACGTGCCTGCCAAATACGGCATCCGCGGCATTCCCACGCTGATGTTGTTCAAGAATGGGCAGTTGGCTGCCACCAAGGTGGGAGCCGTGTCCAAGGCCCAGTTGACGGCCTTCATCGACGGCAACCTATAATCTTGCCCACACCAGTTGCCCCGCTGGCCGGCAACGAGCCGCTCGGGGCAACGGGTTGAATCGCCACCACGCCTGAATTTCCGCCCGCACGCTGGGCGGCCACCTTGAAGGGTGCAGGCTGGATTCGGCTCACCTCTCCCGACCAAAGACCCAACGGCCCAGCCCGTGGCGCGCAGTGCGCCGCCACCTGGCCCGCCCCAACCGGGATGCGTGAGCCCGAATGACCGGCGCGCCGCCTTTGGCAAGGCCGCGCCTTGAACCCTCTAGGGGTCGCACCCATGCATCTTTCCGAACTGAAGGCCCAGCACGTTTCCGAGCTCATCACCATGGGCGAGGCGCTGGAGATCGAAAACGTCAGCCGCCTGCGCAAGCAGGAGCTGATGTTCGCGATCATGAAAAAGCGCGCCAAGGCCGGCGAGCAGGTCTTCGGCGACGGCGTGCTGGAAGTGCTGCCCGACGGCTTCGGTTTCCTGCGCAGCCTGGACACCAGCTACATGGCCAGCACCGACGACATCTACTTGTCGCCCAGCCAGATCCGCCGCTTCAACCTGCACACCGGCGACATGGTCGAAGGCGAAGTGCGGGTGCCCAAGGACGGCGAGCGCTACTTTGCGCTGGTAAAGGTCGACCGGGTGAACGGCCTCACACCCGAGGAGAACAAGCACAAGATCATGTTCGAGAACCTGACGCCCTTGTTCCCCAAAGAAGCGTTCAAGCTCGAGCGCGACATCAAGGCCGAAGAGAACATCACCAGCCGCATCATCGATCTCATCGCACCCATCGGCAAAGGCCAGCGCGCCTTGCTGGTGGCGCAGCCCAAGACCGGCAAGACGGTCATGATGCAGCACATCGCTCATGCCCTGGTGGCTAACCATCCAGATATCCATCTCATCGTGCTGCTGGTGGACGAACGCCCCGAGGAAGTGACCGAGATGCTGCGCACCGTGCGCGGCGAGGTCATCAGCTCCACCTTCGACGAGCCCGCGGCACGTCACGTTCAAGTGGCCGAGATGGTGATCGAACGCGCCAAGC
>JAYUPO010000442.1:0-7618 GCA_043760085.1 Burkholderiales bacterium | reverse complement strand
GATCATCGTCAAGAGGATCAAGAAGGGTGGCCATGGCCACCATGGCGGCGCGTGGAAGATCGCTTATGCCGACTTCGTGACGGCGATGATGGCGTTCTTCCTGCTGATGTGGTTGCTCGGCAGCACGACCGAGGGCGACAAGAAGGGCATCGCCGATTACTTCCAGTCGCCGCTCAAGGTGGCGATGGCCGGCGGCTCGGGCTCGGGCGACTCGTCGCATGTGGTCAAGGGCGGCGGCCAGGACCTGACGCGCACGACGGGCCAGGTCAAACGCGGCGAGGTCGAGGCCCAGCGCGACGCAGTCAACCTGCATGCGCTGAAGCAAGAGCAGGTGCGTGCCGAGGTGGCGCGGCTCGAAGATCTGAAGAAGAAGGTCGAGAGCCGGTTGGCCGCCAGCGTGCGGCTGTCGCAGATGGCCTCGCAGATCAAGCTCGACATGACGCGCGATGGCCTGCGCATCCAGATCGTCGACGAGCAGAACCGGCCGATGTTCGCCAGCGGCTCGGCCACCGTGCAGCCTTACATGCGTGACCTGCTGCACGAGATCGGCCAGGTGCTGACCGAAGTGCCGAACCGACTGACCTTGGAAGGCCACACCGACGCGCAGGCCTTCATCGGCGGCGAGCGCGGCTACAGCAACTGGGAGCTGTCGTCAGACCGTGCCAACGCCTCACGCCGCGAACTGCTGGCCGGCGGCCTGGCCGACGACCGCGTGCTGCGCGTGCAGGGCCTGGCGTCCTCGCAGCCGATCGACAGCGCCGACCCGAAGGCCGCGGCCAACCGCCGCATCAGCATCATCGTCATGAACCGCGAGGCCGAGAACCATTTGTTCCACAACGCGCCGCTGTTGGCCGAGGTGGCTGCGGCCGCACCGGCCACCCCGCCGCAGGCTGCGCTTGCGGCATCAAGTCCCGCGGCCGCACACCGATAAAACGGCCACTGTTCACTTCCATTCAAGGGCCGCACAAGGACCGCCATGAGCCAACACGCTGACATGAAGTTTCTGGTTGTTGACGACTTCTCGACCATGCGTCGCATCGTGCGCGGCCTGCTCAAGGAGATGGGCTGCAACCACGTTGAAGAAGCCGAAGACGGCGCCGCGGCGTTGCGCATGCTCAAGGCGGCGAAGTTCGACTTCGTGGTCTCCGACATCAACATGCCCAACATGAACGGCTTTGACCTGCTCAAGTCGATCAAGGCCGATGGCGACTTGAAGCACCTGCCGGTGCTGATGGTCACGGCCGAGGCGCGCAAGGAAGACATCGTGCTGGCGGCACAAACGGGTGCGGCGGGTTACATCGTCAAGCCCTTCACCAAGGCCACGCTGGAAGAGAAGGTACAGAAGATCCTGCAAAAAATGGCCGCCACGGCTTGAGCCGCAACGCTGCGACTCGATCAATCAAAAAAGAGGGCCCGGGATGACGAAGGCCGCAGCGATGTGGTGAGCAACCAGGGTGAAGTGGACGGCCTGCTGGCCAGCCTCGGGTTCTAACGGCAGCCTTGACAGGCCTGCCCCGTGCACTTGTAGGCCACGCGAACGCTTGACTGCCGCCGGCCGGTTGGCCGGTGCGTCGCTGCCCCAACAGCGGCGAATGAAAGCACCACGCGGCAAGCTGTTCGTCGCTGAGGCCTTGCCTCGGTGTTGCGTCACGAATCAGTTGAGCGCTGCGCGAGCGCGCCGTAACAACCCAGGGCATCGCCCTTCTTATCGCGCTCAAGTTGCGCGCCCCGCTGGGCACCATGGCAAGGCTTGAACATCGCCTCGCGCCCACATGGCTGACGCCCAGAATCGCAACTTACCTGCTTCAGCCCGCAAGATCCAGAAGGCCCGCACAGAAGGCCAGGTGGCGCGTTCGCGTGACATGGCGCACTTTGCTGCCCTGGGCGTGGCCGTGGGCCTGCTGGCCACCGCGGCGCCGGCGCTGACACGCGAGTTGCAGGGCATGTTGGGCCAGGCCCTGCGCTTTGATGTGCGCAGCGTGGTCGAGCCCCAGGCCATGTTGCAACACCTGGGTCAGTTGGCGCTGCCCACGATGTGGGTGGTGCTGTTGTGCGGCGCTGCCGCCATGCTGGCCGCCAGTGCCGCGGCACTGGCCAGCGGCGGCTGGAACTTCACGTTAGCCGCATTGAGCTTCAAGCTCGACAAGTTCAACCTGATCACCGGCCTGGGCCGCATGCTGTCGTGGCACCAGTTGGGCGACACGCTCAAGTCCTGCGTTCTGGCGCTGGCCCTGGCCACCTTGGGCGGGCTGTACCTGCAGCGCGAAATACCGGGCTTCATCGCCTTGCTGGCCTTGCCGCTGCCGGCGGCCCTGGCGCAAGCGGGGGCCACGCTGCAAGCCGGCCTGGTCTGGCTGCTGTTGCTGCTGGCCGGCTTTGCTGTGATCGACGTGCCGCTGCAGCGTATGCGCCTGATGAATCAACTGAAGATGAGCGTCACCGAAGCCAAGCAGGAGACCAAGGAAAGCGAAGGCAGCAATGAAGTCAAGGGCCGCCAGCGCGCCCGCATGCGCGAGCTGGGCAACCAGCGCATGCTGGCCGCCGTGCCGCTGGCCGACCTGGTGGTGATGAACCCGAGCCACTTTGCCGTGGCGCTGAAGTACGACGACACCACCATGGCCGCGCCGCGCGTGCTGGCCAAGGGCGCGGACCTGATGGCCTTGCGCATTCGCGACGCCGCCACCGGCGCCAAGGTACCGGTGCTGCGCGCCCCGCCATTGGCGCGTGCGCTTTACGCCCATGCCGAACTGGACCGCGAAATTCCCGCCGCGCTGTTTGCCGCGGTGGCGCAGGTGCTGGCTTACGTGTACCAGTTGCGCGAGGCCCTGGCCGGGCGCACGGCGATGCCGGGTGACTTGCCCGACCTGCCCGTACCGGCTGAACTCGATCCGTTGCACGGCCAGCCTGAGGCGGCACTGTGAACCCCATGCTGCAGCGGCTGCAAACCCTGTTCGGCCCGGCCCCCGCCGCGTTGCGCGCCTTGGGCGTGCCCGGCTTCGTGGTCGCCGTGCTGGCCATGATGGTGCTGCCGCTGCCGGCCTTTGTGCTCGACGTGCTGTTCACCTTCAACATCGCCATGGCGCTGATGGTGGTGATGATCTCGGCGCAGATGATCAAGCCGCTGGACTTTGCGGCGTTCCCGTCGGTCCTGCTCATCACCACGTTGATGCGCTTGTCGCTCAACGTGGCGTCGACCCGCGTGGTGCTGGTCGACGGCCACACCGGCCCGGCCGCCGCGGGCAAGGTGATCGAGGCCTTTGGCCACTTCCTGATCGGCGGCAACTTCGCCGTCGGGCTGATCGTCTTTGCGATCCTGGTGGTGATCAACTTCATCGTCGTCACCAAGGGCGCCGAGCGCATTGCCGAGGTCGGCGCGCGCTTCACGCTGGATGCGATGCCGGGCAAGCAGATGGCGATCGACGCCGAGCTCAACGCCGGCATGATCGACGAGAAGACCGCGCGCCAGCGCCGTGCCGAAGTGGCCGAAGAGGCTGACTTCTTTGGCTCGATGGATGGCGCCAGCAAGTTCGTTCGCGGTGACGCCGTGGCCGGCATGTTGATCCTGGCGATCAACGTGGTGGGCGGCTTCGTCATCGGCGTGGCGCAGCACGACATGTCGGCCAGCGCGGCGGCCTCGACCTACGTGCAGCTCGCCGTGGGCGACGCGCTGGTGGCGCAAATCCCGGCGCTGCTCATTTCAGTTGCCGCGGCCATGGTGGTGTCGCGCGTGGGCAAGGAACACAGCCTGGGCTCGCAGATCGGCACGCAGGTGTTCAGCAGTGCCAAGGCCTTGGCCATCACCGCCGGCATCGTGGGCGCCATCGGCCTGGTGCCGGGCATGCCCAACCTGGTGTTCCTGATGATCGCCGGCGGCCTGGGCTGGCTGGCCTGGTGGGTGCGCCAGCGCCAGCAGCGCGCCGCGGTGCTGGCCGACGAGCCGCCGTCGCAAGAGCCCGCCGCCAATGCCGAAGCGAGCTGGGACGACCTGCAACCCGTTGACACGCTGGGCCTGGAAGTGGGCTATCGGCTGATCGCATTGGTTGACAAGCAGCGCGCCGGCGACCTGCTGGCGCGCATCAAGGGCGTGCGCAAGAAGTTCGCGCAAGACGTGGGCTTCCTGCCGCCCTCGGTGCACATCCGCGACAACCTTGAACTCAAGCCCAGCGTCTACCGCGTCACCCTGCGCGGCGCGGTGGTGGGCGAGGCCGAGGCCTTCCCCGGCATGTTCCTGGCCATCAACCCGGGTGGTGCCACGCAGATGCTGCCCGGCACCAAGACCACCGACCCGGCCTTCGGCCTGCCCGCGGTGTGGATCGAGGAACGCGCGCGCGAAACGGCCCAGATGGCCGGCTTCACCGTGGTTGATTGCGCGACCGTGGTGGCCACCCACCTTTCACACTTGATGCAGGTCAGCGCCGCGCGCTTGCTGGGCCGCGGCGAGACGCAGGCCCTGGTGGAACACGTGACCAAGCTCGCGCCCAAGCTGATCGAAGACGTGGTGCCCAAGATGCTGGGCATCGCCCCGTTGCAGAAGGTCTTGCAACTCTTGCTGGAAGAAGGCGTGCACATCCGCGACATGCGCTCCATCGTCGAATGCCTGGCCGAGCATGCGGGCACGGTGAGCGACCCGGCCGAACTGGCCAAGCGCATCCGCGTGCACCTGGCCCCGGCCATCGTGCAGCAGATTTACGGCGCGGTGAAAGAGTTGGATGTGATCGCGCTGGAGCCTGAACTGGAACGTCTGGTTGCACAGGCGCTGACATCGCCCAACGGCCCCGCGCTGGACCCGGGCGTGACCGACACGCTCACGCGCCAGGCGGCCGACACCGCCAAGACACAAGAAGACCTGGGCGTTCCGGCCTGCCTGCTGGTGCCCGATGTGATTCGCGCGCCCATGGCGCGGCTGCTGAAGCGCGCCGCGCCGCGGCTCAAGGTACTGAGCCACAGCGAGATTCCTGAAACCCATTCGATCCGCATCGGCTCGATCATTGGAAGCACTGCATGAACGTCAAACGCTTTACGGGGCGCACCTCGCGCGATGCCCTGAACCTGGTGCGCCAGGCCTTTGGCGACGACGCCGTGGTGCTGAGCACTCAGCCCTGTGCTGAAGGCATCGAGGTGCTGGCCATGGCGGGGCAGGCCGGCGCAGGCGAAGAACGACTGGCGCGGCCCGTGCGCGCACTTGACGGCGGCGGCCCCAACCTGGGCCGCCGCGCTGCCGACCGCGTTGAGCCGGTGTTCGACGCCAGCCCGGCCACGGTGATTGATGACGTGGCGCGGCTGGAAATGAGCACCTTGTCGTTCCAGGACTATGTGCGCCAGCGCATGCAAAAAAGGCGCGACCAGGACACCGTGGCCGAAGGCGCTGCAGCGCGCACTGAGGCCCAGGCCGCGCGGCCGCCGGCACCCGGCGCCCAGGCCTTGCGCGAACGCAGTGCGTCGGGCGCCGCGTTGCCCGGCGGCACCCGCGCCGTGGCGCCGCCGCACCGCGAAGTGCCGGTGTTGCGCGATGAAATCCAGCTGCCGGGCGACCACCCGGCCTTTGACGAGCCCGCCAGCAGCCGGCGCGACGAGCGCGCGCCCACGCGGCGCGAAGAAAGCGCCATGCTCGGCGAACTGCGTGCCATGCGCGGCTTGATAGAAGATCGATTCGGCGCCCTGGCTTTCATGGACAAGCTGCAACGCCAGCCGCGCCATGCCCTGTTGACGCAGAAGTTACTGGACTGTGGCTTTTCGCCCATGCTGGCGCGCCGCCTGGTGGATGGCCTGCCGGTCGATTCACCCGACGACCTGGCCTGGGTGGCCGGTGTGCTGGAGCGCAACCTGGCCACCTCGGAGCACGACACGGCGCTGGAAGATGCGAGTGGCGTGTTCGCGCTGATCGGTGCCACCGGCGTGGGCAAGACCACCAGCACGGCCAAGATCGCCGCGGCCTTTGCCACGCGCCACGGCGCGGCGCACCTGGGCCTGATCACGCTGGACGCCTACCGCATGGGCGCGCACGAGCAGTTGCGCAGCTACGGCCGCATCCTGGGTGTGCCGGTGCACACCGCGCATGACCGCGCCTCGCTCGACGACCTGCTGGACCTGCTGTCGGCCAAGCGCCTGGTGCTGATCGACACCGCCGGGATGGCCCAACGCGACAACCGCACACGTGAACTGCTGGACATGCTGTCGCACGCTTCGGTGCGGCGCCTGTTGGTGCTCAGCGCCGCGGCGCAGGCCGAGACGACGGAAGACGTGTTGCAGGCCTACCGCGCCGCACAGTGCGCGGGCGTGGTGCTGAGCAAGCTCGATGAAGCCGTGAAGCTGGCCCCGGTGCTGGACGCGCTGCTGCGCCACAAGCTCAAGGTGCTGGCCGTGGCCAACGGCCAGCGCGTGCCGGAAGACTGGCACCGCCTGTCGGCCAATGCGCTGGTGCACCGTGCCTTGCGCGGCGCGGCCAGCGCGGCCTGGAAGCTCGATGGCGGTGACCTGAACCTGGTGCTGGCCGGCTTGCCGCATGCCGCGCGCGCGCCGGCCGCGCTGGTCAACGCCGCCCACTTTTGACCATCAACCTTTGACATGAGCCAAACTGTTCTCGATGCCCCCAGCCTGGCCGAGCCGGCCGACCAGGCCGCAGGCCTGCGCCGCCTGTTTGCGGCCGACCGCCTGCGCTTCGTGCCGGTGGTGGCCAACCCGCATGGCGTGAGCCATGGCGTGCTGCTTGAGCGCCTGGCCACGGCCCTGGCCGAAGCCGGTGCGCAGGTGCTGGTGGTGGACGCTGCCGAGACCTCGCCCGCGCCGCTTGAGCTGGCCGGGCTGGACCTGGCGGCCTGCGTCGAGCCCCTGTCGGCGCGCGTGTCGTACCTGGCCGCGCGCGGCCTGCCGCTCAAACATGTGGATGCACAGGGCTCGTGTGCCACCTTTCTCGACCTGCTGGCCGTGGCCGCACCGCAGGCCGAGGTGGCGCTGTTGCATGCGTCGGCGCAGACCCTGGTGCGGTTGTTCCACGGTGTCGTGGCGCGCCCGGTGTTGCTGGCCGCGGTGCAAGGCCACAGCCAAACCCACAGCCAGGGCGAGAGCCAAGGTGAAAGCATCCTCCACGCCTACGCCGCGATGAAACTGCTGGCCCAGCGCTGCCGCTGGATGCAGTTCGACCTGTTCCTGGCCGGCGACCCATGGGCCCGGGCCAGCGCGCACATTGCCCAGCGGGTGGCCGATTGCGCCGGCCACTTCGTGGGCGCCAACCTGCACCTGTGGGCCGCCGCCGACCCGCAGGGCGATGTGCACGAGCCCATCACAACGCCATTGCAGCGCCTGGCCGGCGCGCAGTGGCACGCGCGCACCGACCTGCCGCCCACGCTTGCCCAACCCGGCGCCACGCGCGCCAGGACCACTCCCCTATGACCACGGCCCGGAGCTTCCAACCCATGTACACCGCCAAAGGGCGCCTCGACGCCAACGCCATGCTGAAGCAGTACAGCCCGCTGGTGCGCCGCCTGGCGCACCAGATGATCGCCAAGCTGCCGGCCAACGTGGAACTCGATGACTTGATCCAGGTCGGCATGATCGGCTTGAGTGATGCGTTAACCCGTTTCGACGCTGCCCAGGGCGTGCAGTTCGAAACCTTCGCCAC
>JAYUPO010000441.1:0-2977 GCA_043760085.1 Burkholderiales bacterium | reverse complement strand
GAAAGCCTGGCTGACGACAAGACCGTCTGGCAAGACGTTTCCGGCGGCCTGGACAACATCGTCGTGGGCAAGTTCGTGATGCCCAGCCGGGCCTACCTCGGCCGCTTCAACTTCAAGGGCAACGACCAGCAAAAGCTGATCGGCAACCTCTCGGGTGGTGAACGCGGCCGCCTGCACCTGGCCAAGACCCTGGCGCAGGGCGGCAACGTGCTGATGCTCGACGAGCCCAGCAACGACCTCGATGTGGAAACGCTGCGCGCGCTCGAAGAAGCCTTGCTCGAATTCGCCGGCTCGGCCATGGTGATCAGCCACGACCGTTGGTTTCTCGACCGCATATGCACCCACATCCTGGCCGCCGAGGGCGACTCGCAGTGGTTCTTCTATGCCGGCAATTACCAGGAATACGAGGCCGACAAGAAGCTGCGCCTGGGTGAAGAAGGTGCCAAGCCGCACCGGCTGCGCTTCAAGGCGTTGAAGTAACGCTGAACGGGGCGCCAAGTAACGCCCCGTTCAAGCAACGCGCCGCCGGCCTTCAGACGCGCGGTTCGCCCTGCCGGTTGACCACGATCGTGCGGCCCGGGCGCTCGGTCATCTGCACATGGTGCTCGACGCCGCGAAACGTGTAGGCCACATCCCAGTGCTCAACCCGGTTCTGGCCGCGCACATCTTCGCAGCGCTGCACCGGCTGCGTGCCGCCTTGCTGGCGGTTGCGTGAGACGTTGTTACCCACCACCGCGCCGGCCACCACGCCGCCGGCCGTGGCCAGGTCGCGCCCGCTGCCGCCGCCCACCTGGTGGCCCAGGATGCCGCCGATCACCGCGCCCAGCACCGCGCCGGGCGCATTGCTGCGGCCGTCGCCACTGACCTGTTCCTGCTCGACCCAGCAGCGCTGCTCGGGCGTGCCCATCACGGCGCGTACCGAGGTCACTTCCGCCTCGAACAGCCGCTCGTTCTGGCGCCGACGCCAGTCTTGCGCCACCGCGGGCTGCGGGGCATAGCGATCGGGCTCGATGCGCCCGTTGCTGTCGAGCATGCGCATAGATGAGATGCGGTCGTTCAGCCCCATCGACTCCAGCGACGGGTACTGGCCCTGGCGCAACACCACGCAACGGCCGGTGAAGCGGATGTCTTCGCACACCTCCCAACGGCTGCCGCGCGTCACCACCACCGACGAGGCGCGGTCGTTGAAACCGAAGTTCTCCAGGTTGCGCACGTTGCGGTCGGCCGTGACGCTGCGGCCCTGGAAATTGTCGTGTTCATAGAACGTGACCTGCGCGGCGGCGGGAACAGCGAACGACAGCGCAGCGAGCGCGCACGCGGCCAGGGACAAGGAACCTTTGAGTTGGGGTGACATATTTCGACCTCGTGATGCACGGCTTGAAGCGGAACGCCTGGCCGGCAGGTGACTATGTGGCGCGCGCCACGCCGCAGCCAGAAGACAGTGCCGCCAAGGGGCGTAGTTGATGTCCTACGGGCCCCTGCGGGCGCTCTGGTCGAGCGAACCAGGTAGGCGTTGTCTGACACGCATTGCAGCCAACACCCATGGCGCACAGCGGGCTTCACGGGCACACTGGGCCGCCCAGATCGAGTAAGAGCAGCGCGCACGACCACACCAAGGTGGGCGCCGCCACCCGGCCTTCGTGGCGCCAAGGAATCCGCCCTTCCATGCACCGGCTAAAGACCTATCTCGTCGAAGACAGCCCGGTCATCCGCGAGAACCTGATCGCCACACTGGAAGAACTTGCCCCGGTTGAAGTCGTGGGCACGGCGGAGAGCGAGAGTGTGGCCGTACAGTGGTTGCAGCAGGCGGGCAACCTGTGCGAACTGGTCATCGTCGACATCTTTCTCAAGGGCGGCTCAGGCCTGGGCGTGCTGCGCGCAGCCAGTGGGCAGCGGCCGGCGCGTGCGCTGGTGGTGCTGAGCAATTACGCCACGGTGGACATGCGCCACAAATGCATCGAGCTGGGTGCGCACCGGGTGTTCGACAAGTCCAACGATATTGACGCCCTGCTCAGCTATTGCACCCACCTGGCCGCTGGCGGCATCACCACGCCGGGCGCAGTCAACGCGTGATCACTGGATCAAACCGTTCTTCAGTGCGTAGTACGTCAGGTCGCTGTTTGATTCGAGCTTCATCTTTTCCATCACGCGGGTGCGGTACGTGCTGACCGTCTTCACGCTCAGCGACATGCTTTGTGCCATGTGGCCGATGGTCTCGCCCCTGGCCAGGCGCAAGAAGACCTGCAACTCGCGTTCGGAAAGCAATTCGTGAAGCGGCTTGTCGCCGCCGCCGCTCAAGCCGTCGGCCAGGCGCTCGGCCACGCCGGCGGTGATGTACTTGCGCCCGCGCACCACGGTGCGGATGGCGCGCACGATCTCTTCGGGGTCGCAGTCCTTGCTCAGGTAGCCGCTGGCACCCTGGCGCAACAAGGCCGTGGCGTAATGTTCTTCGGCAAAGCCGCTGAGAATGAGCACCGGCAAATCGGGCGCGCGCGCCTTGATCGCGGCCAGCGCATCCACGCCGCCATGCTCGGGCATGTTGATGTCCATCACGATCACATCAACCTCGCCGCGGCGCACGATGTCCAGCGCCTCGCGGCCATTGGCGGCTTCGGCCACGACACTGAAATCGGACTGGTCAGCGAAGAACTGGCGCAGCCCGGCGCGAACCATGGCATGGTCGTCAACAATGGCAATTCGGATCATGGCTGTGCGCGTTGGTGGTTGGTGAATGATCCTACGCTTTGGGGGCAGGCCTGACCGTGGAAATACTCAAGGTTGTGAAACGCAACCCCTTCGTCTTCCCGCTGGTGTGCGTGGCCGTGGCGGCCATGATCTTCATCAGCGAAGGCTCATATTGGCGCTCGGTGGCCACGCTGGACGAACTGGGCGCCATGGCCGTGGCGCGCAGCACCATCCGGCGGCTGGAGCGCAGCGTGATCGACGCCGAAACCGGCCAGCGCGGCTACATGCTGAC
>JAYUPO010000440.1:0-7626 GCA_043760085.1 Burkholderiales bacterium | reverse complement strand
CCACTTGTGAGGTGTCGAACTTCAGCGGTAGCGGGCCGCTGGCGCAGGCGGCGAGCAGCAGGGTGGCCAGCGCGGCGCACCAGCGGCGCCACGGGCGGTTCCGGGCAATGTCAGGCATCGCGGCATTGTGCCGACGGCGGCTTGCTGCGCCGGCGTTTGCGCTTCGTTTGCGCTTCATAGAATCGGCCGCCCTCGCCACCCCCTGCACCTTGCCGCCCATCATGAAGCGCCTTCTTGTCGCCCTGAGCCTGGCATATGCCGGCCACCTGCCTGTGTGCGCACAGGCCTTGCCTGAACCGGTGGCCCAGGCCCTGCGCGAAGCCGGCCTGCCTGCGGATGCATTGGCCGCGTGGGTGCAGCCGGCGCGCGGCAACGCGCCACATTGGGAACACCAGGGCCAGCGCCTGATGCAGCCGGGCTCGACCCTGAAGCTGGTGACCAGCGTGGTGGCGCTGGATCGCCTGGGCCCCAATCACCGCGGCTTCACCGCCCTGCTCAGCTCAGCGCCGCAGCAGGGCGACTTGCTGCAAGGCGACCTGGTCTTGAAGGGCGGCGCCGACCCCGATTTCGGCTTGCCGCAACTGTGGGCCTTGCTGGCCGAATTGCGCCTGCAAGGCATACGCGAAATTGGCGGCGACCTGATCATCGACCGCACGCTGTTCATGCCCGCGCGCATGGATCTGGACGTGCCGATGTTCGATGACGCACCCGAGTTCGAATACAACGTCATTCCCGACGCCTTGCACTTGAACGCCAGCCTGATGCCGCTGGAACTGGCCAGCGACGACACCCGGCTGCTGGTGCGCGGCATGCCGCCGCTGCCCGGCATCAGCTTCGACGCAACGGGTGTGAGCGTGGTCGATCAGCCGTGCCAGAACTGGGGTGCGGGTTGGCAAACGCCTGACATGGCGCCGCGCGGCAGCGGTTTTCACATCACCTTTCGCGGCAGTTTTCCCAAGCTGTGCAAGCGCCGCGTGGGGCTGCAACTCATCGAGCGCAATGCCTTGGCTGAGCGCCTGGTGCGCGTGGTGTGGCAAAGCCTGGGCGGCAGTTGGAACGGCGTGGTGCGCGAAGGCGTGGCGAGCGCCGATGCGCGTGAACTGGCGCGGCGCAACGCGCGCCCCTGGGGAGAGCTGCTGCGCCACATGAACAAGACCAGCGACAACGCCTGGGCGCGCCTGTTGTTCTTGCAGTCAGGCCTGAAAGCCACAGCCGCCGCACCTGGCGCGCCGGCTACGCCGACGCTTGAAGGGGCCCGGCGCGACGCGCTGGCGTGGTTTGCCGAGCAGGGCATCGACGCCACCGGCCTGGTGCTGGACAACGGCTCTGGCTTGAGCCGCAGCGAACGCATCAGCCCGGCGCGGATGGTGGCGTTGCTGAAGGTGGCGCATGCCGGCAGGCGCGCGCCCGAGCTGCTGATGAGCCTGCCCGTGGCCGGTGAAGACGGCGGTTTGCGCATCCGCCCGGGCAGTGCTTTGTCAGCCAGCGCTGCGCGGCTGAAACCCGGCTCACTGCGCAACGTGGCGGCGCTGGCCGGCTATGTGACGGATGTGCAAGGCCAGCTGTGGGTGGTGGCCGCCATGCTCAACCACAACGATGCGCGCCGGGGCTGGCCGGCGCTGCATGCGTTGATGGAGTGGGTGGCGATGGGTGGCGCAGCCGCCACCGTGGTTCAAAGTACCGCCGGCGCCAGCAGGCGGATGGTGCCGGCATCAGCATCCATTTCGGCCTGCACGCCCAGCGGCAAGGTGAACTTGTTCTTGACGTGGCCGAACTGCGCGCCCCGGTAAACCGGAACGTTAAGAGGTTTGAAGTAAATGTCGAACACTTCGTCGAGCGTCAGCGCGCCAAAGCCTTCGCCGGGGTTGCAATCGGTAAAGCCACCCAGCACCACGCCGGCCAGCTTGTTCAGCGCGCCGCACAGCAGCAGCGTGGACAGCATGCGGTCGACCCGGTAGACGTATTCGTTCACGTCTTCCAGGAACAGGATCGCGCCGTCGAAGTTGGGCATGCAGGGCGAGCCGGCCAGCGAGGTGAGCACCGCCAGGTTGCCGCCGAGCAGCGGCCCGCTGGCGCGGCCACCCACCAGCGTGGTGGTGCGCCCTTCGGTGACCACCAGGTCGTCTGCCGGCACCGGCGTGTTGGCGAAGGTGTGGGCCTGCGCGTCCATGACCACGGCGCGAAAGTGCGCCACGCTGAAGGCGTTCCAGGGCGAGCGGCCCAGGGGTGAATGAAACGTCACCAGGCCGGTCTGCACATGAATGGCAGTGAGCAGGGCGGTGACGTCCGAGAAGCCGCCCAGGAACTTCGGGTGGCGGCGGATGAGGTCATGGTCGAGCAAGGGCAGCACGCGGTTGGCGCCGGAGCCACCGGTGACGGCCAGCAGCCCGGCCACCTCGGGGTCTGCGAACAGCGCATGAATGTCGTCGGCCCGCTGCTGCGGCGTGCCGGCGTTCTGGCCATCGCGCGCACGCAGGTTGGGTGCTTCGCGCACCTTGAAGCCCAGCGCGCGCATGCGCTCCCGCGTGTGCTCGTAAGGCGCACGCTCGAACACCGCGCCAGACGGGTTGATCAGGCCGATGGTCTGGCCAGGCTGCAAGCGGGCGGGGCGAAGCAAGTCAGGCATGGTTTGATGCTTGAGGCTTAACTCAAGGTTTAACTCACGGTTTCAGGGGCGCTTCAAGGTCGACGAATTCAAACCAGTTTGATGTGAACAGCGGCCGGCGAAAGCCCACCAGTCCGGGCCGCGTGAGCGTGATCATGACCAGGTGCGTGCGCAGCTTGTAAGGCATCCAGGCCACGGTCAGGCGCTTGGCTTGCTCGAACAAGTCGTCGCGCTGCGGGCCATCGGGCAAGGCCTGGAGTTGCGCCAGCAGGGCGTTCATGGCGGGCAGGTTGAAGCGCGCCAGGTTCATGCCGCCCGCCGCAGCGCCGTCGTAGCGCAACAGGCCTTGCACGCCGTCGGGGGCGCCGGCGCGGCCGCTCACGCTCCACATCATCAGTTTGCCGGCGCGCGCGGCCTTGTACTGCTCGGGCCATTGCGCGGCGCGGAATTCGATGCGCAGGCCAATGGCGTTCATGTCGCGCTTCATCAGTTCGTCGTAGCGGCGCGTGTCCTGCGCCGGCTGGGTGGCCATTTCCAGCAGCAGCGGCTGGCCATTGGGCAACTCGCGCCAGCCGTCGCCGTTGCGATCCACATAACCGTACTGGTCGAGCAGCGCGCGCGCCCTGGTCGGGCTGTATTCGCTCATCTCGCTGCGCCAAGCGGGATCAAAGCCGCTCATGTGAATCGTTACCGGTGACTGCGCCGGCGCCGCCGAGTTGTAGCGCAACACTTTGATTTCACGCTCCACGTCGACGGCCAGCCCGATGGCGCGGCGCAGCGCCACCTGCGCCGGTGCGTAGCCGCCCACCACCGGGTGTTCCATGTTGAACATGGTGTAGTAGGTGGCCGGTATCACCACCCGATCGACCTGCACGCCGCGCCGCGCCAGGTAGGGCGCGAGTTGGCCGCCGGGCAGCGCCAGGTGGGTGAAGGTGTCGGGCACCAGCGCCCAATCGGCCTCGCCGTTCAGGAACGACAGCCAGCGCGGCTGGTCTTCGTCGATGATGGCCACTTCCACCCGGTCGACCATGGGCACGCGCTTGCCCTTCAGCCTGGCCAGCATGGCCTGGCCTGCTTTGTCATCAGGCCCGGGCGTGGCGTCGTAGAACACTTCGCGGTAAGCGCGGTTGCGTTCGAGCACGATGCGCGACGCGCGGCGCCATTCCACCAGCTTGAACGGCCCTGTGCCCACGGGGTGCTGCATGCTGAGTTCGCCATGGGCTTCGATGACTTCGCGCGCCACGGCAGCGGTGGCGGTTTCGGCCAGCCATTGCGGGAAGCGCGGCCGGCCGGCGTCGAGCGCAAAGCGCAGCGTGTGGCGGCCCAGCACCTGCAAGCCGGCGATGGGCTGGTCATAGTCGAACGGCTTTTTCTGATCGAGTGCCGCGCGGCGCAGCGCCAGCAGGCCGCTGATGCCGGCCTGTTCCATCGAGCTCCAGCCCGGGCTCTTGCTGGCCGGGTCAGCCAGGCGCTTGATGCTGTAGGCGTAATCGGCAGCCACCAGTTCGCGCGGCTTGCCGCCGAAGGCTGGGTCCGCCGTGAAATAAACACCCGGCTTGAGGTGAACAGTCCAGGTGCGGAAATCGGCCGAAGGTTCAGGCAAGGCGGCGGCGGTGGCGGGCCGCAGCCTGGCCGGCCGCGCCAGTGGGTCGTATTGCAGCAGCGGCTCGAAGATGTGGGCAATGATCTGGAACGAGCGCGCATCGCCCACGCGCGCCGGGTCGAAGCCGGTTTCGCTTTGCATGGCCAGGCGCAGCACCTTGGGGGCGGGCTGGGCTTGAGCCGCAGCGCTGCACACGGCCACGAGGGCGACGCCGATGCGGGCGAACCAAGCCATAACGATAGAGGTGACTCTGTGGCGGTTCAGACCACGCGCGGAAAGTCGCGCCGCACGGCCACGCGGTCACCGTGGTCGAAGTGCCACCACTCGGTGCTGATGCCGCGAAAGCCGCCGCGCGCCATGGCGGCGTGCAGCCAGCCGCGTTCGGTGATCTGCGCCGCACTCAGCACGCCCAGGGCCAGGTGCTCGGCGTCGAGCGCGGGGTGCGAACGCAGGCTCATCTCATCGAAGGCCGAACCCATGTCGGCCTCGGCACCTTCGGCATCGAGCAGGGTCACGTCGACCGCCATGCCGAAGGAATGGATCGAACCGCCCTGCGGGTTGGCGAAGTAGGCTTGCGCCGGCGTGCCCACTACTTGCGCCCAGATCTGCTCTTGCACGCGCTGCGGGCGCAATGCGTCGAGCACCAACAGCCGCCAGCCCGGCCGCGCGCTGCGCAACCAGGCGGCGGCTTCTTCCAGCCCGGCAGCGGCTTCGCGGCGCAGCCAGGCGCAATCGAGCCCCTGGTAGAGCACGCGGCCGGCGAAGTTGTTGGCCGTGGCATAGCGCAGGTCGAAACCCACGCCATGCAGGCTGGCCAGGGCGCGGAAGTCCGGGTGCTGGGAGATGTGCTCGCAGTGGATCAAATCAAAAGAACTTGTAGTCCAGCGTGAAGGTGAACGAGCGGCCACGCGGGTCGGCCACACGCGGCTCCCACGAGCTGCCGGCGCCGGTGTTGGTGTCGTACACGGCGCTGAATGGCGGATCCTTGTCTAACAGGTTCTTGATGCCGAACGTGAGGCCCAGGTTCTTGATGCCACGGTAGCTGACGCTGGCGTTGATGAGTGAATAGTCTGAAACGTTGGGGTGCCAGTTTGGCAGCACCACGCTGCCGTTGACCACGCCGGGCAGCACCGCGTCTTTGTAGCCGTTGCGCAAGAGCTGGGTCAGGGTGGTCGTCCACGCGCCCTGCGTGTAGCTGCCGGTGAGCGAGTATTTCCAGCGAATGCCCAGATCGCCCGTGCGCGTGAACACGCCGACCTCGCTGGGCCCGAACGGCGCGCTGGTGAGCAGGCGCGAACGCTTGTCGAGCAGGTAAGTGCCCTCGAACGTTGCCCCCCAGCGGCCGTTGAACACCGCGCCATTGGCGCGCGCGCTCACGTCCAGGCCCTTGGTGATGGTTTCGCCGGCGTTGATCCAGCGCGTGTCGATGGTGGTGAGCACGCCATTGGTGTAGACAAAGGCCTCGGGGAACAGCGCGTGATTGGCGATCAACTGCGCCACGCTCAGGCTCTGGATGGTGCCGAGTTTGCGGATGTTCCACAGGTCAGCGCCGACGCTGACGTTGCTCACCGGCTCCCACACGAAACCCGCAGTCCATTGCCGGCTGCGCTCGGGGCCCAGTTCGGCTTTGCCGCCAAACAGGGTGTTGGGGTTGATGGACTCGCAGCCGGGCTTGGTGGCATCGACCAGCAGCGTGGGGCACTTGGCCGGGTCGACGATGGTGGCGCCGCTGGTGGGCGAGGTGGTGATGCCGAAGAACTGCTGCGCGAACGTGGGCACGCGGAAACCTTCGTTGTACGAGGCCCGAGTGATCAGGTTGGGCAGCGGCGCGAAGCGCAGCGAAAGCTTCGGGTTGGTGGTGGTGCCGAAACCGGTGTACTTGTCTTGCCGGCCGGCCAGGTTAAGTTCAAGCTGCCGCGTCACGGGTATTTGCACTTCGGCAAAGAAGGCGTCGATGTCACGCTTGACCGTGTCCAGCGTGTTCACACTGTCGAACGGCGCGTTGAAGATGCGCCCCTGCGTGGCCAGGTCGGTGGCGTTGCCGTTGAAGCGGTACTTCTCGACGCGCTTGTCCAGCCCCACGGCGGCCATCACCTCGCCGCCGGGCAGGCGAAACAGCGGGCCGCTGGCCGTGGCGTCGGCCTGGGTCATGGTGACCTTGCCGCCATACAAGGTGGTGCCGTTGGCTGAAATGGCGGCCAACGCAGCCAGGGCCTCAGGCGTCTGCGCCTGGCCCGGTTGCAGGAACGGGTTGAGCACGCCGGTCTTGATCAGGTTGGCCAATTCAACGCCGTAGAAGTAGCCGTTGCCCAGCACCGAGGTGCCATCGCTGGAGGCCGATGCGTAGCCGACGCGGTAGTCCCAGCCGCCGATCAACGGGCCATCGGCGCCGACCAGAAAGCGCTGTGTGTCCGACGCGGTGTCGAGCTGCCGCGAGCCGCATTCCAGGCAGCGCCAGCGAAAGGCCAGCGGCAGGCCGCGGTTGGTAGCAATCGTCGGGAACACGGCCACCAGGCGGTCGAAGACATAGTTGTACGAGCTGCCCGTGCTGGGGTAGGTGAGGTCGCGCAACTGGCTGGTGGCGGAGGTGCTGCTGGAAATCTGGTTGGCCGAAAACGTCTTCGCCGACTCGGTGCGCGCGCCGGTGAATTCAGCGTGCAACTGGTGCTCGCCCACGCGCAGCGTGCCGCGCGCCACCAGGTTGGTGTTGGTCAGCGGCTGCTGCAGCACCGCGGCGCGGCCGGTGTCCCAGGCGCAGGCCCACTTGGCATTGGCCGTGGCCCACAGCACTTCGTTGTAGGCGTCCATGCCGGGCAGCGAATTGCAGCCCGCCTGGCCGGGCAGGTCGAGCACGTTGATGCCGCCGCTCATGGCCAAGGTGGTGCCGGGTTGGATCGGGCCGGTGCTGCGGCCCGCGGCATTGATGTTGTCGCGCTGCAAGCCGTTGGGCACGCTGCTGATCGGGAACACGGTGGCGAACGGTGTGCCGCGCGTGTCCACCGACAAACCGCGATCGGGCTGGAAGGTGTTGACGAAATCGCGTTGGTCGCTGCGCAGCGCCTTGTTCTCGGTGCGGTTCAATGACACCAGCAGGTTGAACTTGTCGCGGTCGAGGTTGCCGAAGCCACCGGTCACGTTGGCGCGCATGATGTTGCTGCCGCCATGTTGCGTCACGTCGACGAAGACCTGCGCTTCGAGGCCACTGAAATTCTTGCGCGTGATGAAGTTGATGACGCCGCCGATGGCATCGGTGCCATAGATGGCCGAGGCGCCGTCTTTGAGGATTTCGATGCGATCGAGTGCGGCCATCGGAATCGAATTCAGGTCGACGATGCCGCCGTTCAGGCCGTGCGCCGCCACGCGCCGGCCATTCACCAACATAAGTCCAGTGAAACAGAGAAATCGGCTGTGCGTGGGC
>JAYUPO010000439.1:0-2991 GCA_043760085.1 Burkholderiales bacterium | reverse complement strand
ATGAAGGCCAGCAAGGCGCGCACCGCATCCGGCTGCGTGCTACTGGCCGCCACGCCGGCCGAAAAGGTGGTGATGATCTGAATGGCAGCGGGCAGCGGCCCCAGCACGGTGATGCCGGGCAAGCCCATCAACTCGCTGTACTGCTGAAAGCCCAGCTCCACTTCCCCGTTGGCCACGAGAGCGCCCACCGGCACGCCGGGCGGGGCCTGCACGATGCGGCCCTTGAGCGCAGCGGCAATGCCCCAGCGCTCGAACAGCTTCGCCAGGTGCACGCCGCTGGGCCCGGTGGAATAGCTGATCGTGCGCGCCGCCAGCACGGCTTGCTTCACGGCCTCTTCGCTGCCGATGTCAGGGCGCGGCGCATCGGCGCGCACCGCCACCGACACGCCTGACTTCACCAGGTCGACCCGGCTGCCCGCCACGATGTGGCCAGCGGCGACCAGCTCGTCGATCGCCTTAGCCGCCAGGGCCACGCCGTCAAAAAGCTCGCCCGCTGCCACGCGCTTGGCCGCGTCGACGCCGCCCACGGCCTCCAGCACCACCGCCTGCGGCGCATCGCCGCGGTAGTGCTCAATCAAATCGGCCAGCAGCTTCTTGGTGGCCATGGATGAAATCAGGTGCAGGGCGGCGGTCATGTGCGTGTGGCGAGTGAGGCGCAGGCGCGGATTATCCGAGCCCACCGTGCGCAAGAATGGCCACCACGTCAACCCGAAGCCCATTCATGAAGACTCTTCCAACCTCGAACCGGCTGCTGCGCATCGGCGTGCTGGGCTGCGCCAACATCGCGCGCTCGTTTTGCCGTGACGTGGCGACCAGCCCGGCCGTTCGCATCACGGCAGTCGCCAGCCGCGATGCCGCCAAGGCGCAGGCCTTTGCCGCCACCTTCGGCCTGGCGCGCGCCCACGCCAGCTATGAAGCCCTGATGGCCGATGCCGAGGTGGATGCGATCTACCTGCCCTTGCCCAACAGCCTGCATGCGCCATGGGCCATTGCCAGCGCCCACGCCGGCAAGCACGTGCTGTGCGAAAAACCGCTGGCGCTTGGCCTGGCCGAAGCGCAGGCGATGTTCGATGCCGCCGCCGCCAACAAGGTGATGCTGCTCGAAGCCTTCCCGTATTACTTCCAGCCGCAAACCGGCGCCATGGTGGCCTTGTTGAACAGTGGTGCCATCGGCAACGTGCAGTCGGTTCAGTCCTGCTTTGGCTTCACCTTGCCCAACCCGGTGAACAACATTCGCATGGCGCCCGAAATGGGGGGTGGCGCCTTGCTCGATGCCGGCAGCTACGCCTTGAGCATCATCCGCTTGGCCATGGGCTGCGCGCCGCAGCGCGTGCAGGCGCAAGCGAGCTGGGCCGCCACCGGCGTGGATATCAGCTGCATGGCCATGCTGCTCTATGCCGACGGCCGGCGCGCGCAACTGTCCTGCGCCATGAACGCGGCCAACCACCGCCACGCCACCATCGTGGGCACCCAGGGCACGATCGAAACCGAATACCTCAACCACACCAGCCACCAAGCGGGTGGCCACGAATGGGGTTACCTGCCCAGCCAAATGCGCGTGCGCCGCGGTGTGGCCAATAACGTTCCATTTGAGCAGGTTGAAGCCGGCGTGGGCAGCGGTTTTCGCTTTGCGGCCGAGGCCTTTGCCAAGGTCGTGGCCGAGGGCGACTTTGCGGCCATCGGGCGCGCCGCCCAGGCCAGCCTGGACAACGCGGCCACGCTGGAGGCCATTGCGCGCAGCGCGCGTTCGGGCCAGGTGGAAGTGGTGCCGGCAGCGCGGCTGATTGGCGCCTGATTGGCGCCTGATGGGGCTATGCGTTGAACGGCGGCGGCGGCCAGCCCAGCAGTTCAGCCAACCGGCGCAGCACCCATTGCGCCTCGGCCGCTGACACCGGCGCGCCTTCAACCAGCAAGCCCTGGTGGATGCGCGCCAACACGTCTTCCTGCGTCACGCCCAATTCCCACAGCTTGGTGCTGGCGGTGTCGGTGAGGAGGTTGGCCAGGTCGTCGCAGAACTCGTGGCGCTGCGCCAGTTCGTGCCGCGGCAAGCTGGGCCGGCGTTGGCCGGGCAGCATGTAGACCGCGATGAACGAGGCTGGAACTTCGATTTGACTTTCGTCGCTCATCTGAAACATTAACCTCGCACCAGCGCACGGCCAATGATCATTTGCTGGATCTGCGTCGTGCCTTCGTACAGGCGCAGCAGCCGCACGTCGCG
The DNA here is from genome assembly GCA_043760085.1 of Burkholderiales bacterium. GTDB lineage: Bacteria > Pseudomonadota > Gammaproteobacteria > Burkholderiales > Burkholderiaceae_C > Rubrivivax. The sequence continues at coordinate 773 of JAYUPO010000439.1, read as the reverse complement.
GTAGAAGCGTTCTACCTTGTACTCGGCCATGTAGCCCGCGCCACCGTGGATCTGCACGCCGCGGTCGGCCACGCGGCCGGCCATTTCGGTGCAAAACATCTTGCTGCATGCGGCCAGCATGCTCACTTCAGCGTCCACCGCGCCCGGCGCCTTGGCGTCGAAGCGGCGCGCGCAGTCTTGCGCCATGCACCAGCCGGCATACAGCTCGGCCTGTGCGTCGGCGAGCATGGCCTGCACGAGCTGGAATTCACCGATCGGCTGGCCGAACTGTTTGCGTTCGCGCGCATAAGCCACCGACTCGTTCAACACCCGCCGCGCCAGGCCGCAGGCCAGCGCCGACATGTGGATGCGGCCGCGGTCGAGCACCTTCATCGCCGTCTTGAAGCCGCGCCCGGGCACGCCGCCGATGATGTTGGCCGCCGGCACGCGAACGTCTTGCAACACCACATCGCAGGTCTTGGTGCCGCGCTGGCCCATCTTGCGGTCGGGCGCGCCCAGGCTCAGGCCCGGGCTGTCGGCGGGAACGATGAAGGCCGTGATGCCACCCGCGCCCGGCCCTTCGGTGCGCGCCATGAGCGTGAAGGCGCCGGCGCGCGGCGCGTTGGTGATGAAGCGCTTGCTGCCGTTGAGCACGTAGTGGTCGCCCTGCAATTCACCGCGCGTGGTGATGGCCGCGGCGTCAGACCCGGCACCCGGTTCGGTCAGCGCGAACGACATCATCAGCTCACCGCTGGCCACGCGCGGCAGGTACTGCTGCTTCTGCGCTTCGGTGC
>JAYUPO010000438.1:0-7681 GCA_043760085.1 Burkholderiales bacterium | reverse complement strand
GCGCGCAAGGCGTGCTGCTGCTGCCGCACTACCTCATTGAAGCCTCGCAGGCCGGGCTCATTGCGCACATCCAGGCCGTGTGCAAGAGCGTGCAATTTGGCGTGATCGTCTACAACCGCGGCGCTTGCCGCCTCACGCCGGCCTCGCTGCACGTGCTGGCCGACACCTGCCCCAACCTCATCGGCTTCAAAGACGGCGTGGGCGACATCGAAGCCTTTGTCGCCATTCGCCGCGCCCTGGGTGAGCGCTTCGCCTGGCTCGGCGGCCTGCCCACGGCTGAAGTGTTTGCCGGCGCCTACCAGGCCATGGGCTGCCCGGTGTATTCATCGGCGGTGTTCAACTTCATTCCGCGCGCGGCGATGGACTTCTACAACGCCCACCATGCGGGCGACGCGGCCACCACCAACCGGCTGCTCGACCAGTTTTTTCTGCCCTACATCGCCCTGCGCAACCAGGGCCAGGGCTATGCCGTGAGCATCGTCAAGGCCGGCGCCACCCTGGTGGGCCACAGTGCCGGGCCGGTGCGCCCGCCTTTGTCCGATCTGTTGCCGGCCGAGGTGGAACAACTCAGACAGTTGATCGCCAAGCTCGGCCCGCAGTAGCCAACCCCACTGAAGCATCGCGTCATGGTCGATCAACCCACCCCGCACACCACCCCCCGCATCACCGCCCTGCGCGTGATCCCGGTGGCCGGGCGCGACAGCATGCTGCTCAACCTGAGCGGCGCGCATGGCCCGTTCTTCACCCGCAACCTGATCATCCTCACCGACAGTGCCAGCAACACCGGCGTGGGTGAAGTGCCGGGCGGCGAGACGATCCGCGCCACGCTGCAAGACGCCACCGAGCTGGTCGTGGGCCAGCCCATTGGCGCGCACCAGGGCCTGCTGCAGCGCGTGCACCAGGCCTTTGCCAGCCGCGATGCCGGCGGGCGCGGGCAACAAACATTCGACTTGCGCACCACCATCCATGCGGTCACGGCCATCGAATCCGCCATGCTCGACTTGCTCGGCCAGCACCTCGGTGTGCCCGTGGCCGCACTGCTCGGCGAAGGCCAGCAGCGCGAAGCGGTGGAGATGCTGGGCTACCTGTTCTATGTGGGGGACCGCAACAAGACCGATCTGCCCTATGTGGCCGACCCCAGCGCCAACGATGACTGGTGCCGCCTGCGCCACGAAGCTGCGCTGACACCGCAAGCCGTGGTGCGCCTGGCCGAAGCCGCGCGCGAACGCTATGGCTTCAACGACTTCAAACTCAAGGGCGGCGTGCTGCGCGGCGAAGATGAAATCGAAGCCGTCACCGCCCTGCACGAACGTTTTCCGCAAGCCCGCGTCACGCTCGACCCGAATGGCGGCTGGCTGCTCAAAGACGCCATTCGCCTGATGCGCGACATGCGCGGCGTGGTGGCCTATGCCGAAGACCCCTGCGGCGCCGAAGACGGTTTCTCGGGCCGCGAGGTGATGGCCGAATTCCGCCGTGCCACCGGCCTGCCCACGGCCACCAACATGGTCGCCACCGACTGGCGCCAGTTAAGCCATGCGTTAGCCCTGCAAAGCGTCGACATCCCGCTGGCCGACCCGCACTTCTGGACCATGGCCGGCAGCGTTCGCGTGGCCCAGACCTGCCGCGACTGGGGCCTGACCTGGGGCTCGCATTCGAACAACCATTTCGATGTCTCGCTGGCCATGTTCACGCAGGTGGGCGCGGCCGCGCCGGGCAAGGTGACGGCGATGGACACGCACTGGATCTGGCAAGACGGCCAGCGCCTGACGAAAGAGCCGCTGCAAATCATCAAAGGCCATGTGCAGGTGCCGGCCAAGCCGGGCCTGGGCGTGGAGCTCGACATGGTGGAAGTCGAGAAGGCGCACCAGCTCTACCAGCAGCACGGTTTGGGTGCGCGCGACGACGCCACGGCGATGCAGTATCTGATTCCCGGGTGGAAGTTTGATCCGAAGCGGCCGGCGTTCGTTCGTTAATTTTGTTCGCTGATCCATGCCGCGCCATCTGAATGCCAACGTTTCAAAGCAGCCAACATGTTCAAGAACCTCATCAACGGCGAATGGCTTGACGGCGCCGGCGCCAGCCGCAACGTCAACCCCTCCGACACGCGCGACCTGATCGGCGAATACGCCCAGGCCGATGCGGCGCAAACGCAATCGGCCATCGCCGCGGCACAGGCCGCTTTCCCGGCCTGGAGCCTGAGCACGCCGCAACAGCGCTTCGACATCCTCGACGCCGTGGGCAGCGAAATCCTGGCGCGCCGCGCTGAACTGGGCGACCTGCTGGCGCGCGAGGAAGGCAAGACCCTGCCCGAGGCGGTGGGCGAAGTGGCGCGCGCCGGCAACATCTTCAAGTTCTTTGCCGGCGAGGCGCTGCGCCCAGGCGGCGAGGCGATGCCTTCGGTGCGCCCCGGCGTGGGCGTGGAAATCACGCGCGAACCGATCGGCGTGGTGGGCATCATCACGCCGTGGAACTTTCCCATCGCCATACCGGCGTGGAAGATCGCGCCGGCCCTGGCGCACGGCAACTGCGTGGTCTTCAAGCCGGCCGATCTGGTGCCCGGCTCGGCCTGGGCGCTGGCCGACATCCTCGCGCGCAGCGGCTTGCCCAAGGGGGTGTTCAACCTCGTGATGGGCCGCGGCACCCAGGTCGGCGCCGCGCTGCTGGAAGACGCACGGGTGGCGGCCATCACCTTCACCGGCTCGGTGGCCACGGGCCAGCGCGTGGCCGCGGCGGCTGTCGCACGCATGGCGAAGTTTCAGTTGGAGATGGGCGGCAAGAACCCCTTCGTGGTGTTGGACGACGCTGACTTGACCGTGGCCGTGAACTGCGCGCTGCAAAGCGGTTTCTTCTCCACCGGCCAGCGCTGCACGGCGTCTTCCCGCGTCATCGTCACGGCCGGCATTCATGATCGCTTTGTGGCCGCGATGGTTGAGCGCATGAAGACCCTGAAGGTAGACGATGCGCGCAAGGCCGGCACCGACATCGGCCCGGTGGTGGATGCCAGCCAGCTCGTGCAGAACCTTGAATACATTGGCATCGCCAAGGGCGAAGGCGCCCTGCTGGCGGCCGGTGGCGAAGCGCACGAACGCAACGCCGACGGCGCCCCGGGCTTTTACATGGCGCCGGCCCTGTTCACTGACACCACGGCCGCCATGCGCATCAACCGCGAAGAGGTCTTCGGCCCGGTGGTCAGCGTGCTGCGTGCGCGCGACTATGAAGAAGCCTTGATGCTGGCCAATGACACGCCCTTCGGCTTGGCCAGCGGCATTGCCACCACGTCGCTCAAGCACGCCACGCACTTCAAGCGCCATGCGCAGGCCGGCATGGTGATGGTCAACCTGCCCACGGCGGGGGTCGACTACCACGTGCCCTTCGGCGGGCGCAAGGGGTCGAGCTATGGCCCGCGCGAACAGGGGCGCTACGCGGCAGAGTTCTTCACCACGGTGAAGACGGCGTACACGCAAGCTTAACGAAAGACATAACTATGCGGTGGCAAATCATGACCACCGAACTTCAAAAGGAGACAAATCATGCAAGACGTTGACTTGACCCCCCGCCGCGGCTTCCTGAGGGCTGCCGCCGGCACCGGCCTGGCGGGTTTGAGCGCCAGCCTGAGCGTCGGCGCCCTGGCGCAAAGCTTTGCCTTCACGCCCAACCAGCGCTACCCCGACCCGGCGGTGCTGATCCTCGACACCAGCTTTGCCAAGTACCGCATCTACAGCAGCACGGTGGAAATGGTGGCCACCGGCATGCGCTGGGCCGAAGGGCCGGTGTACTTTCCCGAAGACGGTGGCTACGTGCTGGTGAGCGACATTCCCAACAACCGCATCATGAAGTTCAGCGAGCGCGACGGCAGCTTCACGGTATTCCGCAGCAACGCCAACTGGGCCAACGGCAATGCGCGCGACCGCCAGGGGCGGCTGGTCACGGCTGAGCATTCGGTCACGCGCCGCGTCACGCGCACCGAGAAAGACGGCAAGATCACCGTGCTGGCCGACAGCTTCGAAGGCAAGCGCCTGAACGCGCCGAACGACATCGCGATCAAGAGCGACGACAGCATCTGGTTCACCGACCCGCTGTTCGGCATCAACGGCGAATGGGAAGGCGCGCGCGCCAAGACCGAGCAGGCCACCACCAACGTCTATCGCCTGGGCGCAGACGGCAAGCTCACGGCGGTGATCACCGACATCGTCAACCCCAACGGCATTGCCTTTTCGCCCGACGAGAAAAAGCTGTACGTGGTGGAGTGGCGCGGCACGCCCAACCGCAGCATCTGGGCCTTCGACGTCAACGCCAACGGCAGCGTGAGCAACAAGACCAAGCTGATCGACGCGGCCGACTTCGGTGCGCTCGATGGCTTCAAGGTCGACCGCGACGGCAACCTGTGGTGCGGCTATGGCAGCAACGGCGCGCTGCAAGCTGAACCCACTGACATGGGCACGCGCAAGGTCTTCCAGTTGCGCGGCAAGCCCGAAGACCTGGACGGCGTGGCAGTCTTCAACCCGCAAGGCAAGGCCATCGGCTTCATCAAGCTGCCCGAGCGCTGCGCCAACCTGTGCTTCGGCGGGCCGAAGAATAATCGGCTGTACATGGCAAGCTGCCATTCGTTGTATGCGCTGTACGTTGAAGCCCACGGCGCCATCTGAACCGAAAGGACATCACTCATGAAGCTTCTCGCAAAACTTCTCTGCATGCTGGCCTGTGCCGTGTCGCTGTCCGCCACAGCGCAAGACAACTGGCCCAACAAACCGCTGAAGATCGTCAGCCCGTTCCCACCGGGCGGCACCAGCGACGTCATGGCGCGCCTGATTGCCGAGCCGCTGGGCAAGGAACTGGGCCAGCAGGTCATCGTCGAAAACGTCGGCGGCGCCGGCGGCACGGTGGGCACACTGCGAGCGGTGAAGTTGCCCGCCGACGGCTACACCATCATCCAGACCGGCGTCGGCCAGAGTGCGGTCGCGCACGGCCTCAACCCCAGTCTCGGCTACGACTCGAACAAGGACTTTGTGCATGTGGCACAGGTGCATTCGGGCCCCAACGTGCTGGTGGTCAACGCCAGCACGCCGTGGAAGACCTACAGGGAACTGGTCGAGTACGTGCGTGCCAACCCGGGCAAGCTGAACTACGGTTTTACCCACGCCGCCTCGGGCCACATGGCGATGGAACTGTTCAAGCTCGAGGGCAGCAAGTGCGCGCCGAGCGCCAAGGACTGCAAGGGTCTGTTCATGGTCGGCATCCCGTACCGCGGCGGTGGCCCCATGATGCAGGACCTGCTGGGCGGGCAGATCCCCTTGATGTTCATCAACCAGGACACCGCCAATCCGCACGTCAAGGCCGGCAAGCTACGCGCGTTGGCCGTGTCCAGCCTGCAGCGCAACCCGCTGTTCCCGGACACGCCGACGATCCACGAAAGCGGCATCCCGAATTTCCAGGCGCTGTCGTGGTCGGGCCTGTCGCTGGCCAAGGGCACGCCGCAGCCGATTGCCGACAAGCTCGAGGCAGCATTGCGCAAGGTAATGACCTCGCCCGAGATCAAGCAAAAGCTTGAGACCCTTGGCTTCGTCGTGCCGGCACCGGGCGGCGCGAGCTACGCCAAGTTCGTGGCCAGCGAGATCGATCTGTGGACCAAGGTCATCAAGACCGCGGGCATCAAGCCGGAGTGAAGGCATGCGCGATCAGATCAACTGGCTGCAGGTCTCGTCGTGCTATTTGCCATTGGCCAACCCGATCAGCGATGCCAAGGTGCTGACCGGCCGGCAAAAGCCGATGACCGAAATCGCCATGCTGTTCGTGCAAGTGCAAACGGCCGGCGGCGACGAAGGCCTGGGCTTCAGCTACAGCAAGCGCGCCGGTGGGCCTGGCCAGTTTGCGCACGCCAAGGAAATCGCGCCGGCGCTGCTCGGCGAAGACGCGAACGACATTGCCCGGCTGTGGGACAAGCTGTGCTGGGCCGGCGCCTCGGTGGGGCGCAGCGGCCTGGCCACGCAGGCCATCGGCGCGTTCGATGTGGCGCTGTGGGATTTGAAGGCGCGCCGCGCCGGGCTGTCGTTGGCCAAGCTGCTGGGCGCGCACCGCGACAGCGTGCGCTGCTACAACACCTCGGGCGGCTTCCTGCACACGCCGCTCGATCAACTGCTGGCCAACGCCGCGGCCTCGCTGGAGCGCGGCATCGGTGGCATCAAGCTCAAGGTGGGCCAGCCCGATGGCGCGCTGGACATGCAGCGCGTGGCCGCGGTGCGCAAACATCTTGGTGCACAGGCGCCGCTGATGGTGGACGCCAACCAGCAGTGGAGCCGGCCCACCGCGCAGCGCATGTGCCGCGCCTTCGAGCCGCTCAACCTGGTGTGGATCGAGGAGCCGCTCGACGCCTACGACCACGCCGGCCATGCCGCGCTGGCGGCGCAGTTCGACACGCCGATTGCCACCGGCGAAATGCTCACCAGCGCCGGCGAACACGCCGAGCTGATCAGCCACCGCGCGGCTGACTACCTGATGCCCGACGCCCCGCGCGTGGGCGGCATCACCCCGTTCCTGAGGATCGCCGCCCTGGCCGACCACGCCGGCCTGCTGCTGGCGCCGCACTTTGCGATGGAGCTGCACATCCACCTGGCCGCGGCCTATCCGCGCGAGCCCTGGGTGGAACACTTCGAGTGGCTGGAGCCGCTGTTCAACGAGCGCATCGAAATCAAGAATGGCCGCATGCTCGTGCCCACGCGGCCTGGCTTGGGCCTGACGTTGAGCGAGCAGGCGCTGGGCTGGGTGCGCGAGGTGGCGCAGCTGGGGCGGCGGGCCTGAGGGTGAGCGCCCTTCAATCATGCCCGCTCATCACGCCAAAACGCGCCCGCTCGTCGGACACGTTTTGACGCGCTGCTCGGACACGCTCGAAAACTCCCAGCCTCTGATGCCGCATCGCGGGTCACCGCGTCTGGCGCGGCGGCCCGGCGTGGGCGCGCCGTCACGTCACCTTCTTGCCCGCCACCTTCTTGGCCGCCGGGGTGATGCGCGTGTTGATACGCGAGTCGATGCGCGGATCGATGATCCCGCCGCCCGTGACCGGCACCACGTTGTCGCCGACGACGAAGAACCAACCCTCGAACACGCCGGCCGGCAAGTGCGGTGACTTCACGCCCACCAGGGCGTCGACCGACGATGAGAATGAGCGCTCCTTGTCGTCGACCAGGTGGCCGCAGTGCACGCGCAGCATCACCCGGCCTTGGGTGAGCAAGGCCCGGATCGTGCGCTCCTTCTCGTCGCTGATCGACCAGATCACTTCACGCGGGCCCAACTTCTGGTCGCCATGCAGCGTGAGCATGGGCAGCGGGCCGATGGCGTTGGTGGCGCTGCGCGGCGGGATCGGTTCAAACCAAACCTGCACCACCTTGGGCTGGTTCTCCTGCGTCCTGGCATGCAGGCGTGTCGACAAGCTGAGCGAAACCTTTTCCAGCAGCGCGAAGGCGTCTGCCGCGCGCAGCCCGGCGCCCTGGGGCCAGTTGGTTTCTGCGATGAAAGGCCAATCGAGCTGGGCGATGTCGCCGGCCGGGCCCTGAATGCCTTGAACGCCTTGCGGGCCCGGAATGCCCGGAACGCCCGGTGTGCCTTGTGGCCCGGGCGCACCCGGTGGCCCCGCCGGGCCGGGTTCGCCTGGTGTGCCTGGTGTGCCGGTTGCGCCGGTTGCGCCGGT
>JAYUPO010000437.1:0-2999 GCA_043760085.1 Burkholderiales bacterium | reverse complement strand
AATCTGCCCATACACGCGCAGCCGCGCTTCGCTGATCTGCCCCCCTGCCGCGGCGGCGAGCACGCCACAGCCCGGCTCATGGCGGTGGCTGCAGTTGTAGAAACGGCAATGCCCCAGGTGCGCGCGCAGGTCGGGCATCCATTGGGCCAACTCTTGCGCATCGATGTGCTGCAAGCCAAATTCCTGAAAGCCGGGTGAGTCGATCACCGCGGCGCTGTGCTCGGCGTCGAGCCAATACCAACTGGTGTGGGTGGTGGTGTGGCGCCCGGCCTTCAGCGCATGCGAAATTTCGCCCACCACGGCGGCGGCCTGGGGCAGCAACAGGTTGATCAGCGTGCTCTTGCCCGTGCCACTGGGCCCCAGCACCAGCGTGCGCTTAGCCGCAAGGTGCTGCATCAAGGTGGCGCGCGAGGCCTCGGGTTGTTTTTTCAAGCTCAGTTCGATCACGCCCACGCCCATCGCCCCATAGGGCTGCAAGCGCTTGCGCGCCAGTTCGGTGGCGGGCAGGTCGGTCTTGTTCAGGCCGATCAGCGTGCCAATGCCGGCCTGCTCGGCGGCGATGAGCGCGCGCGCGAGTTGCGATTCACTGAACACCGGCTCGCCGGCCACCAGCATCAGCAATTGGTCGATGTTGGCGGCGAATGACTTGGTACGAAAGTCGTCTTGCCGAAACAGCAGGTTGCGCCGCGGCACGGTGGCTTCGATCACACCTTCGTCGCCGGCGTCGGCCCACATCACGGCGTCGCCCACCACCACGTCGAGCTTCTTGCCGCGTGGGTGGCACAGGCCGCGCACGCCGGCCGTTTCCACCAGGGCGTGGCGGCCATGCGTGGCCACCACCAGGCCTTCGCGCAGGCCGATGCGCAAGCGCAGTGCCGCCGCGTCAAGCGCCATGCGCTGCCAGGGCTGCCAGGCGTTCGCCGGCGGGAGGGTGCGAGTAGTAAAAACGCACGTACAAGGGGTCGGGCGTCAGCGTCGAGGCATTGTCTTCATGCAGCTTGAGCAGGGCCTGGGCCAGGTCAGCACCGCGTGCCTGGGTGCAGGCGTAAGCGTCGGCCTCGAACTCCTGGCGCCGCGAAAAGTGCGCCAGCAACGGCGAAACGAAGAAGCTGAACACCGGCAGCGCCAGCGCAAACAGCAGCAGCGCCAGCGCGTCGTTCGGTGCGTTCACATTCGGCGCCACGCCCAGCCCGCCGTAGAAGGCCGGTTGGCGCGACAACCACCCCAACAGCGCCAGCGCCGCCAGGCTGAAGGTGAAGATGCCGGCCATGCGCTGCAAGACATGGCGGTATTTGAAGTGGCCCAACTCGTGCGCCAGCACGGCTTCCACTTCGCCGCCGTTCAGCCGGGCCAGCAGGGTGTCGAAGAACACCACGCGCTTGGAAGCACCCAGGCCGGTGAAGTAGGCATTGGCGTGCGCCGAGCGGCGGCTGCCGTCCATCACGAACAGGCCCTTGGCGGCAAAGCCGCAGCGCTGCATCAACGCCTTCACGCGCTGCGCCAGTTGCTCGTCAGCCAAGGGCTCGAATTTGTTGAACCATGGCGCAATGACCGTAGGGTAGATCACCAATAACACCAGGTTGAAGGCGACCCATGCCGCCCACGCCCACAGCCACCACTGCGCGCCGGCAGCGACCATCAACCACAGCACCAGCGCGGCCAGCGGCAGGCCCAGCAGGGTGCCCACGGCCAAGCCTTTGAGCATGTCCAGCAGCCACAGCCGCAGGGTTATGCGGTTGAAGCCGAAGCGTTGCTCCAGGCGGAAGGTGGCGTACCACTCCAGCGGCAGGTCGAGCGCGCCACTGATGGTTGAGAACACCAGCAGCAAGGCGAGCTGGTAGGCCATGCCGCCCCATTGCGGCAACACGGCGTCGCGCACGGCCTGGTTCAAGGCACCGAGGCCGCCCAGCAACGTCCAGCCCACCAGCCACACCGCGCCCAGCGTCAGGCTGACCCAGGCCAGCCGGCTCTTGGCCAGGGTGTAGTCGGCCGCCTTCTGGTGCGCGGCCAGCGTCACGCTGCGGGCAAAGGCGACTGGCACGGCGTGGCGATGCAGCGCGACGTGGCGGGTCTGGCGCGTGGCCAGCCAGAATTTCAGCGCCAGGCTGGCCAGCAGCGCTGCGGCGAAGATGTAGGCGAGGGTCGTTTCATGCATGGGGGCGCGAGTGTAGGCCTGGGCGAGAATCCCCGGCTTCACTTTGCCCGCCGCGGCCTTAGCCCATGCCCGAGATCGACCTGCCTGCCCACGACGACAACCTGGTCTGGATCGACCTGGAAATGACCGGCCTGAAGCCCGAGAGCGACCGCATCATCGAACTCGCCCTGGTGGTGACGGACGCCAAGGTCACGCTGCGCATTGAAGGCCCGGTGATCGCGATCCACCAGAGCGATGCCACGCTCGACGCCATGGACGCCTGGAACAAGGGCACGCACGGGCGCAGCGGTTTGATCGATCGCGTCAAGGCATCGGCGATTAACGAATCAGATGCGCAGGCGCAAGCCATCGCGTTCCTCAAGCGCTACGTGAAGCCCGGCAAGAGCCCGATGTGCGGCAACAGCATCTGCCAGGATCGCCGCTTCCTGGCCAACCACATGCCCGCGCTGGAGTCGTACTTCCACTACCGCAACCTCGACGTGAGCACGCTGAAGGAACTGGCGCGGCGCTGGAAGCCGGCGGTGCTGGACGGTATGAAGAAAGCACAGTTGCACACCGCGCTGGCTGACATCAACGAGTCGATCGACGAGTTGCTGCACTACCGCGAACATTTCCTGGCGCTTTGAACTGAAGCGGGAAAACCCGCGTACAATGCGACCACGGCCTGGGTTCCAGGCCGTTCGTTCATCCCTGTTGATCCTTGCCCTTGCAGAACATTGCAGCGGTGGCCTGACGCAAGTTCAGGTTGGTCGGCGGCGATGCCGTCGACGAGATCACAGCCAGTGCCTGTTGGCACTGCCCACTCGAAGACTTCACCCTCAGGCAAAGCAACGCTGCTGCGTTG
>JAYUPO010000436.1:0-2999 GCA_043760085.1 Burkholderiales bacterium | reverse complement strand
TTGGAAATCGAATTGAAGGCCCGGCCCTCGGGGCTGGTCACCCGGCTTTTGACGCACTCCGCGAGAAAGAGCAGATCCACATCTTGCAGCTTGTAGTCAGGCGGATTGGCGACGTGGCGGGCCGGGCCGTCGGCCCTGGCGAAAGGCGAGCGGACGATCGCGCCGAGCTCGGCGATCCGGTCCTTGACCTGCTTGCACGCGTAGTTGAGCGCGGCGGCGATGTCCGCGTCGGGCCTGTCGGTGGCGTAGTCAGCGACGTTCATGCCGAGAAGGTCGGAGGGCAGATGCATGTCGACGCCGCGAGGCTTGACGACGTAGCAACGATCCTTTCCGATGGCTCCGATGAACAGCCCGAGCTCGAAGACCACGTTGTCTCTGGCGACGATCGCCTCGTGGTTGCGGATCTTGGACTCGTCGTCGGGCGTGAACGCGAAGATCGCAAAGTCGATAACGGACGACTTCTTCACGAGGTCGTCTACCGATTGCGAGCTCAGCTTGAACGTTCCCGTCCGCCAAAGAGTGCAGTGGGCATGGTGCTCCAAGTTGGCGTTGATCGCGTCGGCGATGCCCAGGCCCTCCACAGACGAGGCGATGAACAGCGCGGGCTTTGTCTTCTTCGTGTTCATGGTGGTCGCGTCGCAGATCGAGGGACGCTGTGTGGCAATATAGCAAGTCTCTCACGGCGCTCAGCGGCTCGGTCAGTAGAGTCGAGTACCTCGCAAGCCGATGACCGCTTCCTGAGACGCTGAACGGCTGTAGTGGGTCGTCAAGTGTCCTCCAACCTGCCGACGCAGCTGCCCGAAAGCTGTCGCAAACTTGGGGGCTGAACGCTTCCTGAAGTTGCCCGGCGCGGCCGCGCGGATGCGTCCGTGATGTAGCAATCACGTGCGAGCGTCGTAGCAAATCCGTAGCACTGACCCACTGACGCCGAGCAACACGGCACAAAGAGGCGCCATGGTCTCTGCGTCGTCGCCTGATCACCGGGCGCAGCCCATTGATTACCATGCACCAACCGCATCGCGGTGATCGTGGAAGCGCTGGTGCGTCCCACATTCTTATGGACCGACATTGAGAAGATCAATGCAATCAAGTCAACAACTTAGCCCTTGGCGCCTGTCCGTGGCTCCGATGATGGACTGGACGGATCGCCATTGCCGCGTCTTCCACCGCATGATCACGCGCCGCACGCGGCTGTACACCGAGATGGTGACCACCGGTGCACTGCGCCATGGCGACGTGGCGCGGCACCTCGACTTCGATGCCAGCGAACACCCGCTGGCCTTGCAACTCGGCGGCAGCGAACCGGCCGAGCTGGCGCATTGCGCCAGGCTGGCCGCGCAATGGGGCTATGACGAGATCAACCTGAACTGCGGCTGCCCGAGTGAACGCGTGCAGCGCGGCGCGTTCGGCGCGTGCCTGATGGCCGAGGCGCCGCTGGTGGCCGATTGCGTGAAGGCGATGCGCGACGCCGCTGCGTTGCCGGTGACGGTGAAGCACCGCATCGGCATCGACCGCGGCGAGAGCTACCCGTTCGTGCGCGACTTCGTGGGCACCGTGGCCGCGGCGGGCTGCGCGGTGTTCATCGTGCATGCGCGCAATGCCTGGCTCAAAGGCTTGTCGCCGAAGGAAAACCGCGAACTGCCGCCGCTGCGGCATGACTTCGTCGCGCAGCTCAAGCGCGACTTCCCGGCGCTGACGATCGTGCTCAACGGCGGGGTGGCGGGCCATGAGGCCATCACCAAACATCTGGCTGAAGTGGACGGTGTGATGCTTGGCCGCGAGGCCTACCACCACCCTTGGGCCATGGCCACCTGGGATGCGCAGTTCCTGGGCGCCTCCGGCGCTGCCGCGGCCACCCGCGAGGCAGTGGAGCAAGGCATGGTGGCCTATATGCAGGGCCTGGTGGCCAGCGGCCAACCGTGGTCGCGCGCGGCGCGGCACATCATGGGGCTGTGGCATGGCACTCCCGGCGCGCGCGCCTGGCGCCAGGTTTGGAGCGACCACCGCTTGAAAGACCTGGCGCCCGCGGCCGTGGCGCAGCAGGCGCGCGCGGCACGCCAGGCCGGCAGCAACCTGGAGCTTGCAGCATGAACCTTGCACAATTGCTGGGCACCGAGCTGCCCATCATCCAGGCACCCATGGCGGGCTCGCAGGGCAGCGCCCTGACCATCGCCGTGTGCGGCGCCGGTGGCCTGGGCTCGTTGCCCGGCGCCATGCTCGGGCCGCAGGCCCTGCGCAGCGAGTTGGCGGCGATTCGCGCGGCCACACAGCGGCCCTTCAATGTGAACTTCTTCTGCCACGCCGAGGCGCTTGTTGATGTTGCACGCGAGGCGGAATGGCGTGCGGCCCTGGCGCCTTACTACCGCGAGCAGGGTTTGGCGGCCGAAGCACCGGCCGATGCGTCGGCCGGCGCTGGTGCCGGTGCCGGTGCTGGTGCCGGCACCGGCACCGGCACCGGTGCACGGCGCCCCTTCGACGCCGCTGCCGCCGCGGTGTTGAGCGAATTCCGCCCGCCTGTGGTGAGCTTTCATTTCGGCCTGCCCAGCCCGGCCTTGCTGGCCGTGGTGCGCGGCTGGGGGGCGAAGGTGCTAAGTTCGGCCACCACGGTGGCCGAGGCGCTGTGGCTGCAAGGGCAGGGGGTGGATGCGGTGATCGCCCAAGGCCTGGAGGCCGGCGGCCACCGCGGGCACTTCTTAACGAATGACTTGAGCTGCCAGATGGGCACGTTTGCCTTGCTGCCGCAAGTGGTGCGGGCCCTGCGCATTCCGGTCATTGCGGCCGGTGGCGTGGCCGATGCGCGCGGCGTGGCCGCCGCCATGGCCCTGGGCGCCAGCGGCGTGCAGGTGGGCACGGCCTACCTGTGCAGCGACGAAGCCACCACCTCGGCCGTGCACCGCGCGGCGCTGCGCAGCCCGGCGGCGGCGCACACGGCCTTGACCAACCTGTTCAGCGGCCGCCCGGCGCGCGGCATCGTCAACCGCTTGATGCGCGAGTTAGGT
>JAYUPO010000435.1:0-7708 GCA_043760085.1 Burkholderiales bacterium | reverse complement strand
CCCACTCGATGCCCTGGCGCAGCACATCCAGCGACATACCTTCCACCTGTGTGAGGTTGCGCATGGCGAGCTCGCGGTCGGCGGCGCGGCACGGTGCGATGGTGAAGCCGCAGTTGCCGATGACCGCCGTGGTGACGCCCAGCGCGGGCGACGGGCGCACGCACGGGTCCCAGGTGATTTGCGCGTCGAAATGGGTGTGGCTGTCGATGATGCCGGGCATCAGCGCCAGGCCGGTGGCGTCGACGCTTTCACGGGCAGGCGCCGCGTCATGGCCCACTGGCGTGATGGCCACGATGCGGCCGGCGGCCACGTGCACATCGCGCACGCTGGGGGCAGCGCCTGTGCCGTCGAACAGCCAGGCGGCGCGGATGCACAAGTCATTCATGGGGCGGCGGTGTGGCGTGTTGTGTGGCGTGAAAAAGGGCGAAGCGTAGCAGCCGGTTGCAGCGGCTTGTCCCTAGTTCGTACGACGCACAGCGCTCTGCACAGGACTATCGTGCGCCACGCCGCCCACGCCCGGGCAAGCTCACGAAAGGCCCATCATGTCCGCCCCCTTCATCGGCCAGGTCTTCAACTTCCACCAACCCGACGGCACGCCCATCACCCTGCGCGGCTGGGGCGACCAGCACCACGCGGTGTTTGAAAACCTCGAGGGCTACACCGTGGTGCGCAACCCGGTCACGCAGTACTGGGAAGTGGCCCAGTTGTCGCCCGACGGCATGCACCTCGAACCCCTGGCCGGCGTTCGCGGCGCGCCGGCGGCGGCCACTGCCGGCGTGGCGCGCGGCCAGCGCGAGCGCGTCGAAAGCACGCGCGCACGGGCGCGCGAAAGCGGCCTGCGGTTCGGCCTGCGGCGCTGCGAGCAGCGGCGCCAGGAACGGCGCAACCTTGAGCAAGCTGCGCGCACCCTGGCCCGCGGCGGCGTGGCCATGCCCGCGCCACCGCAGCGCGGCACGGTGGGCACCTACGTCGGGCTGTGCCTGTTGATCGAGTTCCCTGACGTGCCGGCCACCATTGCGCGCGAAGAGGTGGAGCGCTTTTGCAACCAGCCGGGCTACAACGGCTTCGGCAACCAGGGCTCGGTGCGCGACTATTTCGTTGACAACTCGCTGGGCCGCTGCACCTACACCAACCTGGTGGCGCCCTACTACCGCGCCAAGCGGCCGCGCAGCTACTACACCGACCCGGCGATCGAATACACGGTGCGCGCGCGCGAGCTCATCAACGAGGCACTGGCCAGCCTGAAGGCCAGCGGGTTCGACTTCTCTGCGCTGACCGTTGATGCCGGCGGCTATGTCTACGCCACCAACGTGTACTACGTCGGGCCGGCGGTGAACGACTGGTCAAAAGGGCTGTGGCCGCATGCCTCGCAGTTGGGCTCACCGGTGCCGCTGGTGGCGGGCAAGCGCGCCATGGACTACCAGTTCACCAACATGGGCAGTGAGCTCACGCTGGGCACCTTCTGCCACGAAAACGGCCACATGCTGTGCGACTACCCCGACCTGTACGACTACGGTAACGAATCCAGCGGCGTGGGTGCGTATTGCCTGATGTGCGCCGGCGCCAACATCAACCCGCGCAACCCCACCCAGATCAGCGCTTACCTCAAACGTTTGTCGGGCTGGGCCGGCAGCGTCACACCGCTGGCGCATGGGCAAGATGTGACGCTGAGCGCCGCCGCCAATGAATTTGCCCTGTTGGCCAAAGACAGCAAGGAGTATTTCCTGGTCGAAGCGCGCGCCCGCACAGGGCGTGACGCCGCGCTGCCCGGCGCCGGGCTGGCGGTCTGGCATATCGACGAAGGCGGCAACAACAGCTTTGAGCAGATGAGCGCCACGCGGCACTATGAAGTCTCGCTGGAGCAGGCCGATGGCCGCTTCCAGCTTGAAAAGCTCGCCGGCCAGATGGGCGACGTGGGCGACCTGTTTGCCGGTGCCGCGGCGCGCTTTGGCGACACCACGCTGCCGTCGAGCAAGTGGTGGGACGGCACCTCCTCGCAACTCACGCTGGAACAAATTTCGGCCGTCGGCGCGCAGATGCGCTTTCGCTGCCTGCTCGGCGCGCCTACCACCACCACGACCACCACCACGCAGCGCTTCGAAGCCGCGCCCGACAAGGTGATTCCCGACAACCAGCCCGCCGGTATTTTTGATGCCTTGCAAGTGCCGCAGGCCTTGTTGATCGAAGCGCTAACGGTCGAGATTGACATCTCGCACAGCTACCCGGGCGACCTGCTGGTCACGCTCACCCCGCCCTCGGGCCCGGCGCTGGTGCTGCATTCGCGCAGCGGCGGCAATGTGGCACAGGGGCTGAAGCTGGTGCTCGACGCCACCAAGCTGCCCGGCCTGGCCGCGCTGCGCGGGCGCGACGCCGCCGGCACTTGGCGCCTGGCCGTGCAAGACCTGGCCGTG
This sequence comes from Burkholderiales bacterium, assembly GCA_043760085.1. GTDB lineage: Bacteria > Pseudomonadota > Gammaproteobacteria > Burkholderiales > Burkholderiaceae_C > Rubrivivax. The sequence continues at coordinate 5,297 of JAYUPO010000435.1, read as the reverse complement.
GCCGATGTCGGCCGCCTGAACCGCTGGGCCCTGGCGTTCACCCCCGCGGCCGCCACCACCACGAACAGCCCGCTGCTGCTGAAAGAAAGCCCCGGCCAACTCATTCCCGACAACCGCACGGCCGGCATCAGCCGCAGCCTGAGCGCCACTGCCCCGGCCACCGCCAAGCTCGGCCGTGCCGAGCTGAAGCTGAACATCACGCACCCCTACATCGGCGACCTGCGCGTCAGCCTGGTGTCGCCCGCCGGCACCGAAGTGCTGCTGCACGACCGCGCCGGCGGCGACAGCGACAACATCGTCGCCACCTACACCGCCACCACCACCCCGGCGCTGGCCGCGCTGGCCGGCCAGCCGCTGGCCGGCAAGTGGCAGTTGCGCGTGGCCGACCTGGCGGGCAGCGATGTCGGCAAGCTCAACGAGTGGGCACTGACGCTGGTGCCGGCTTGAAGGTGAGCCCTTCGGGCGGCGAGCATGCCGGCCGATGCCCTGAGTCGAACGACGCGCGCCGGCTCAGGGCCCCACCCCCAGCGCGAAGATGTCGGTGCGGTTGGTGCTGGCGCCCGCGGCCAGCGCGGCCATGGCTACAAAGCGGCCATTGGCCCAGGCCAGGCCCTGGTAGTCGCCCAAGAACAAGCCGCCGGCATTCGGCGCCTGGGCCATGTCGAAGCCGCGCACCAGGGCGGTTTCACTGAACGCAACGGCGTCGCTGGTCTGCACCAGCCAGGCGTCGGCCAGCAGGGTTTGCGTGGCCGCGGTGTTGCTGCGCAGGTCGTAGTGCAGCAGGGCCACGCCGCCGTCGGGCCGGGTGGCCAGGTTGGGCGTGAAGGCCGGCACACTCAGATCGCGGTTAGCGGCCGCCGGTGCGCTGAAAGTACGCGCGCCGTCGTTGGAAACCACCAGGGCGATGGCGTCGTGCGCGCCGCTGGTGAAGCGCGCGTCTTGCCAGGCGACCCAGATGCGGCCGTCGGCGCCGGCGGCCACGGCGGGAATGATGCCGCCGTCGCGAATGGCCTGGCCGCTGGCAGCGTCGCGCGTGCCCACGCTGCGGTGCTCGCCCACCACGACGGGCGCGCTCCAAGACAGCCCCTTGTCGAGCGAGCGCGTGGCCCGCACCGTGGCGCTGCTGTTGCCATTGACCGTGTCGATCTGCGTGAACACATTCACCAGCGCGCCACGCTCAGGCCCGCTGGTGAGCACGATGATGCGGTTGCCGATGGTTTGACTGATACCGGTCTGGCTCACCCCGACCGTTGGTACGACGATCTGGCGCGCGGCCTCCCACGTCTGGCCGCCGTCGGTGGACCGCGCCAGCAGCGTCGGGCCGTTGCCGGCGCTGTCGAGCCGGTCCCACACGGCGTAGACGAAGCGCGCATCGGTGGGGTCGGCGGTGAGGGTGTTCTTGTCATTGAAGCCTTGCGCGCCATCACCATGCAGCAGCAGCGGCGCGCCGAACGTTCGCCCGCCATCGCCGGAACGGCTGACCAGCATGGCGCTGCGTGAACTGGCGCTGAAGTTGGCGCCGCTGAAGGCCAGGCCCATGAGGTACACGGTGCCGTCGGGCGCAATGTCGACCCAGGGGTCGGTGGCACGCTCATGGTCGCCCGCGCTGCCGGCCAACGCGCCGCCGCAGCGCGAAAAGGGTTGCAGGCTGCGCGCCCAGGTCAAGCCACCATCAAACGACACGGCACTCACCAGGGCACGGGCGCCGCCGTCGCTGGCGCGGTCTTGCTGCCAGGCGGCCACCAGGTGTTGCGGGTTGAGCGGCGATGCGACCAGCGTGGGCTCCACCTCGGCGTCGAGGTACACCGTGCCGCTGCTGCGCCCGCCGGTGCAGCCCGGTGCCACCAGGCTGGCGGCGCTGGCCAGTGTGCCCGGCAGGCCCGGCGGTACCGGCTGCGGGCTGGCGCCACCACCGCCGCCGCAGGCTGTCAGCCAGGCCGCCAGCAAAAACGCCGGCGCCGCAAAGCGGGGCCGGCGTTGGGTGGCTTGATCGGCCTGGTTCAGGCGAACTCTTGGCGCACGGTGGCAGACATCAAGCGGCGGATGATCCATGCCAGCAGCATACAAGCCAGCAGCGTGAGCACCACGGCGAGCCAGCGCGCCGTGGCCACGAAACCACCGAAGACCTTGGCCACCGCCGCCGGCAAGGTGGAGTCGCCCAGCGTCTGGCTGACCAGCGACAGCATCACCTCATGCTGTAACCACATACCGGCCAGGTTGGCCACGATGCACAACACCATCAACCCGATGAACACCCGACGCGCCCATTCCAGGCGCAACAGCAACCCGATGGCGCTGGCCAGCGTGGCCAGCGACACCACCAGGCCCACGCCCAGCACCCACGGCAAGTAACCCAGCAACAGGCCGGTGAGCAGCGGCAGCGGGTGAACCGCACCGGCGACCTGCGGCATGAACGATGCCGCTGCGGCGTGTTGCAACAAGGCGCTGAGGCTGGCCAGCGCAGACAGCGCGATGAACATCCACGCCACGGCCGTGACAAAGCGGGAACGGGCGCCGACGAAGATGGTGTGGGGCATGATGTGTTCTCCCGCAAAACGCTGTCTCAATGCCGAGGCTCGGATGCTGGCTGCGTTTTGTGACAAACATATTTAAGCCGGCGCGCTGCGCGGTCACTCCCCTGAACGGGTGGTTGTCCACAAAACGTGGGACGAAATGCACGATTCGGCCACGGGCTGTGGCCAGCGCGCATCAAACCCGATGTTTCCGGTTACCCGAACCGCACGGCATAGATTGGCGGCAGGTTCAGCGCCGCCGCCTGCCAGCTCTCACCAGCATCGCTGCTGGCCCATAGGTGGCCGGTGGTGCTGCCCATCAGCAGCGTGCGGCCGTCTTCTGCCACCGCCAGGCCGTGGCGGTAGACGAGGTCGTAGCAATCGGCTTGCGGCAAGCCCGCGCGCAGGCTCTGGAAGCTCTTGCCCCCGTCGCGCGTGCGGTTCACGGCGAAGGCGCCGTTCACCGGCACGCGGCACTGGTCAGCCACGCCGGGGGCGAACCAGGCGGTGTCGGCATCGTGCGGGTCCACCGCCACGGCAAAGCCGAAGTTCGACAGCGGCACGTCTTTCATTTCTTGCCAGCTTTGCCCAGCGTCGCCCGAGCGCCAGATGCCGCCATGGTGCTGGCACCACAACACCTCGGGTCTTGAAGCACAGCGCGTGATGGCGTGTGGATCCTGGATGTTGGGGTTCTCGGCTTGCTCCGGCGGCATGAAGCTGGCGCTCATGCCGTGCGCGCTTTGCTGCCAGGTGCTGCCGGCATCAAGGCTGCGCCAGGCGCCGCCGCAACTCACACCTACCAGCAGCTCTTGCGCGTTCGTGGGGTGCGGGCAGATGGAATGGATGCCCGGGGCGTCATACCCGCCGCCAAACCATTCCAGCCGCTCGGGCCGGTGCCACAGGTCTTCAACCAGCGCCCAACTGCGGCCGAAATCGGCCGAGCGGAACAGGCCGCCAGGCAAAGTGCCGGCCCACACCGTGCCATGCGCCGCGGCCAGCGCCCAGATCAATTGCAGCTTCCAGGCCGGGCCCGGCGCGCCTTCGGGCTGCGCGGGGTAAGTGGGGCAGGCCACTTCGGCCCAGGTGGCACCGGCGTCGTCGCTGGCATGCACCTTGGCGCCGAAGTGGCCCAGGTTCAATGCCGCCAGCATGCGCCCCGCATCGGGCCCCGTGGCCAGTGGGGGCAACAGCATGGTCACGGGGTCGCCCAGGAAGCTCACCTTGGCAATGCGCCAACCCGCGCCGTGCGCAACCAGTTCAAACAAGCCCTTTCGGGTGGCAACCCAGGCACGTTGCGACATGTTCATCCTCCAGAAAGCGCTTGCAGCACATGCACCGTGCTGTGTGGTTGCAAAGGGTCGGCCAGGCCCGTGCGGTCGGTGCTGCGCCGGCCATCCACAAACACCACCACATTGGCACGCAGGTGGCCCTGGTCGTCGAGCACATAACCGCGCAGTGCAGGCGTCAGCGCAAAGGCTGCTTCAAGTGCCTGGCGCAACGTGGCGGCGTTGCACTGCACCTTGGGGGTGGCCAGGAAGCGGCGCAACTGCGGCGTGAATTCGATGGTGGGCACGCGGCCATCATGCCGCGCGCCAACGGGGACATCAAGTTACACATTCCCGCCACAATGTTGGTTGACTCATTCAGCCGCCATTGCAACCCCCAGCCGACGATGTTTTCAAAGTTCCAACGAAACATATCGGACATCGTGCTGCGCAACGCCGACCGGCAGCGCCAACTCGCCGTGTGGCAGCGCGACCCGTTGCAGTTTGACCCGAACGTCGAATACGAAGGCCCTGAACTGGGCCTGCACCCGATGTTCGAATCCGGCGCTGATGAAGAAACCCTGCGCTGGCTGGCCAGCCGAGCCTACAGCCACCAGGCGCACAAGCAGCTACCCATCGACTTGTGCCACGAGGCCATGGCCCTGTACCACGGCGCCTGGCTGCGCAACGACGACGTGCTGACCCATGCCTTCCTGGCCACCGCGCGGCGCCTGTACGACCGCGCCGAGTGGCGCACGCTGGAACGCGGCACCTGCCTGGTGATGCCGCACCTTGAACCGTTGGAGGGCTACGACGAGCACGAGCTCGGCTGGCCGTCTTCGATGGTGCAGGGCTGGATGCTCAGCATCTTCATGCGGGCGCATCAACTGGTGCCCGATGCCGGCTGGCTCGACGCCGCGCGCCTGGCGCTGCGCATCTTTGATGTCGATGTGGCCAAGGGTGGCCTGCGTCATGAACCCGAGCCGGGCTGGGTGGTCTTTGAGATGTACCCGATTGCGGGCCAATGCCGGCAGGTGTTGAACGGGTTTCTGTCGTCGCTGTTCGGCCTGCATGAAATGGCGCGGGCGGCACAAGACGCCAATGCGCTGCGCCTGTTCGAGCAAGGCCTGGCCACGCTGCTGCACCCGGAATTCCTGCCGTCGTATGACACCGGCCACATCAGCCTGTACGACCTGGCCAGCCCGCGCACAGCCACGCCGTCTTGTGTCTTCTACACCTGGGTGCATGCGCGCCAGTTGGCCGCGCTGTCACTCATCACCGGCGAGCCCAACCTCATGGAATGGGCGCTGCGCTTTCGCCAATACGGGCGCGACGCCCGCCACCGCATGCGCAGCAACATTGAATGTTCGGTGTACCGGGTGATGCACCTGCCGCACTATGTGGGCCGGGCCATCAACCTGGATCCTTGACCTCAGAGGGTGTAGACGAAAACAATATCTCGCGCGTTATGCTCTGATCGAAGCATGTGTGGGCGAGGTATCCGATGGTCAAGAGGGCG
>JAYUPO010000434.1:0-3009 GCA_043760085.1 Burkholderiales bacterium | reverse complement strand
GTTGAGCGTCGCGCCGATCAGCTTGTCGCCCACACGCTTGGTCACCGGCAGCGGCTCGCCCGTCAACATCGACTCATCCAGCGCGCTGCTGCCCTCGACCACCACACCATCGACGGGCACCTTCTCGCCCGGGCGCACGCGCAGCTTGTCGCCCACGTGCACGTGGGCCAGCGGGATGTCTTCTTCTGTTCCGTCGGCGGCGACGCGGCGCGCCGTCTTCGGCGCCAGGCCGAGCAGCGACTTGATCGCGGCCGAGGTTTGCGAACGCGCTTTCAGTTCAAGCAGTTGCCCAAGCAGCGTCAGCGAGATGATCACAGCGGCTGCCTCGAAGTACACCGCGACCCGGCCCATCGCGATGAACGAGTCGGGGAACACCTGCGGGGCGACGGTGGCGACGACGCTGTAGACGAAGGCCGCCCCGGTGCCCAGGCTGATCAGCGTCCACATATTGGGGCTGCGGTTGATGACCGACTGGACGCCGCGCACGAAGAATGGCCAGCCCGCCCACAACACGATGGGCAGCGACAACACCAGCTCGAGCCAGCTCTGCGCGGCCATCTCCATCCAGCCAAGCCGGTGGCCGAACATGGCCAGCACAGTGACGATGATCGTTAACGGCAGCGTCCACCAGAAGCGGCGCTGAAAGTCGACCAGTTCAGGGCTCTCGTCGTCTTCCAGGCTGGGCAACACGGGCTCCAGCGTCATGCCGCACTTCGGGCAATGGCCAGGTTGAGCCTGGCGAACTTCCGGGTGCATCGAGCAGGTGTAGACCGTGCCGGCTGCGGCAGCAGGGGCGGCCTCGGCCACTGGCGCCGACGCAGCGGCCATGGCGGGCGCCACGTACTTCTGCGGACTCGCCAGGAACTTCGTGCGGCAGCCGGCGCTGCAGAACCAGTAAGGCTGGCCAGCATGCTCGGCCCGGTGCGGCGAGGCCGGTGTGACCGCCATGCCGCACACCGGGTCCTTCAGCGCCGGCGCGGCGGGCTGAGCCGCAGCTTGATCGTGGTGCGCATGCCCGGGCGCATGCAGGTCGCCCTCCCGGTCTTCATGGCCTTCGTGGCCCTGCGGCGAGGTGCGGGCGGGCATGTCCATGGGCGCTATTCCTGAGGCCACTTGAAACCGTGCCCGCTGTGCGGTGCGTGGCTGCCATGCCCTTGGTACAGGTGCATCAAAAGACAAGCCAGCAGCAGCAGGTAGAGCCATGAGCCCGCCCGGCCGCCCGAAGGGCGAATACCGGAGGGCGCAGCACGAAGGTACCCTGATGAGCACGCACGGCCGCCCGAAGGGCGAATACAGGAGTGCGCAGCACGAAGGTACTCCAGTGAGCCTGCGACATGGTGGCTTCATCGCCTTTCATGGCAACGCAGGCGCGAGCACTGTGGTGGGGCTTGTGGTTCTCAATCACTTGCGTTTGTGCATAACGATCCAGACCACCAGGCCCACCACCACGAGAACCAGGCCGGGCACCCAGTAGCCCCCGAAGCCGCCCATCCAGCCAGCGTCGCCCATGCCGCCGTTCATCATCGGCCCGCCCTGAGCCGATGCGGCGCCGCCGATCAGCAGTGGCAAGGCCCCAAATGACAAAGCGATCAAGCGTTTCATGACGACTCCGGTTGAATGCGTCGACCCTTCCGGCCTTGACTCGGTGCATGCGGAACGCTTGCAGGCCATGCGCATGGCCTGCTGTCGTGCCAGACGGGAACTCGTGACGCCAGACCTCGAAGGACTGAAACTACGCCCAGCCCGGGCCAGGGTCTGTGCGTCAGCGCACATGGACTTGGTCAGGCCGCGGTGACGTTGAACCGGTCGCAGAGTTCGTCCCCCAGTTCATTGAACCAGGATCCGCGCTCGCGGTTGCACAACACCGAGGCCTGGATCGCTGTTGACAGCCCCGAACTGGCGGCCGACCTGGCGGCGCTGTTCGAGGCTGGAGTCGATTCGCATCACGCGTTCGAGGTCAGGTTGAACCAGGCCGAGGGGATGGGCAGGCTCGAATGGAAGACGCAAGAGGGGGGCAAAACCGTTCGCCATGGTGTCGAACCGATGACCGCGCTTTGGCTGCGACTGTGGCGCGGCATCCTCGGTGCGCTGATCCCTGAGCACATGCTTTGACACCGGCCTTGGCGACTCAACTTGATTCGCGCGGTGTCGCCTTGCCGGGACGCCAGACCCAGCACGCGACTGCTGCGATGGCGGCATAGTTCAGCGCCAGCATCCACGGCGTGTTCCAGGCGGCGCCGTCGAATCCGCGCTCGGTGAACGGGTACAGCACCGCGACGGCGTAGTAGTCGGCTGAATGCGTGAACACGTCGCTGACGATGTGCAACCACCAGCCCAGCAGGGGGATCCACAGCGTGCGCCGAACTGCCCACAAAACCAGCGTTACGGCAGCCGCCACGATGGCACTGTGCGTGATGCAGTGCAGGTGGCGCGACAGCAAGTCCACCGTCGCCGGCAACCCGGGCTCCTGGCCCGGCGTCGCCACGGCATAGGCCCACACCACTGCCCACTCACCACTTCCGAATGCCCACCAGGCCATGATCGGCAACAGGTGCAGCACGTCTGGCACCGCGGCCATGGCCAGCGTGGCTGCCACCGTTCGGGGCGGGAGCGGCCAGTGGCGGCGCAAGGCCGCCACACCCAGACCCGCCCACAGGGTGTGCGCGACGATGTCCATGCGTGATGGCGAACCCGGCGACTTACTTCAGGACCAGCCGGTCGGCCAGCTTGGCTGGGAACGCCGGCTGGTTGGGCATGCCGGCGCGAACTTGCCCGGCGCGGGCGTCGGCGCGTGAACGGTCATGGGGCCGGTCGAATGTCGGTCACCACGTAGCCCGACGCCGCCTTTTCAGCGGCGAAACGGATCTTGTCGCCGGCCTTCAATTTGTCGAGCAGGGTCGCATCCTTCACTTGAAAGACCATGGTCATGGCCGGCATGTCCAGACTCTTGATTTCGGCATGCTTGATGGTGAGCTTCTTGGCGTCTTTGTCGACCTTGCGCACCTCGCC
>JAYUPO010000433.1:0-3012 GCA_043760085.1 Burkholderiales bacterium | reverse complement strand
AAGGCGTGGTGGCCTCGGGCAGTTGGCAGTTCCAGGCCAACATCCTGAAGAGCAAGAAGGCGCCGGTGGCCACCGTGGTGCCGGTTGAAGGCGCCACGGGCTGGGCCGACAGCACCATGCTGCACACCGAAGCCAAGCACCCGAACTGCGCCTATATGTGGCTCGAGCATTCGCTCAACCCGAAGTTGCAAGGTGACCTGTCGGCCTGGTTCGGCTCGGTGCCCGCGGTGCCGGCGGCGTGCAAGGGCAACAAGCTGCTGGGCGACGACGGTTGCGCGCGCCAGGGCTACAACGACTTCGAGAAAATCAGCTTCTGGCGCACGCCGGTGGCGCAGTGCAAGAGCCAGAACAACGCTTGCGTGCCGTATCACAAATGGGCCAGCGACTACATCGCCGTGCTCGGCGGCAGGTAATCCCGGTCGTTAGCTCGTCGTCAGCTCCGCGATCATGACCGCAGCGGTGCGGCTCGAAGACGTTGAGTGCGTCTTCGGCAGCGGGTCCACGGCCGTGCGCGCCGTGAGCGGCGTGAACCTGGCCATCGAGGCCGGTGAGTTCTTTACCTTGCTCGGGCCCTCGGGCTCGGGCAAGACCACCTGCCTGCGCATGATCGGCGGCTTCACGCTGCCCACGGCCGGGCGCATCTTGATCGGCGATGCCGACATGACGCGCCAGCCGCCGTATTTGCGGCCGGTGAACACCGTGTTCCAGGACTACGCGCTGTTCCCGCACATGAGCATCCGCGACAACGTGGCCTACCCGCTGCTGGTGCGTGGGATGGTGCGCGGCAGCGCCAAGGCCGAGCGCCAGCGCCGGGCCGACGAGTTGCTGGCCCTGGTGCAGTTGCCCGGCGTGGGCGAACGGCGGCCAGCGCAGTTGTCGGGCGGCCAGCGCCAGCGGGTGGCGCTGGCGCGTGCGCTGATCGGCCAGCCGCAGGTGCTGCTGCTGGATGAGCCGCTGGGTGCGCTCGACCTGAAGCTGCGCGAGCAGATGCAAGGCGAGCTGAAGGCGCTGCAACGCCGCCTGGCCATCACCTTCTTGTTCATCACCCACGACCAGCACGAGGCACTGTCGATGAGTGACCGCATCGGCGTGTTCAACGCCGGCAGGCTGGAACAAGTGGGCACCCCGGCCGCGGTGTACGACACGCCGGCCACGCGTTTCGTGGCCCAGTTCATCGGCGCGGCCAACGTGCTCGACGGCGCGGCCGCGCGCCTACTCACCGGCCTCACCGGCCTCACTGGCCAGGCCGGCGCCATGCTGCGCCCCGAGCGCATCCGCCTGGGTGCGGCCAGCGGCGCCTGCGCCAGCGGCACCGTGACTGACGCGCAGTACTTCGGCGCCTTCACGCGGCTGAAGGTGGACGTGGGTAGCAGCGTGTTGCAGGCCGACCTGAGCGCCGCCAGCGGCCAGGCGCTGCCCGAGCCCGGCGCCACCGTGCACCTGCATTGGGATGCCGGGGCGGTGCACGCCTTGCAGCCATGAGTGCGTCAGTGGGCGAGCCAGGGGCAGCGCGGTGAACACCGTCACCTTGCCGGCCTTGCCGGCCTTGCCGCCGGCCACGCTGCGCCGGCAAGCGTCGGACTTGCTGTACACCCGCCGCGGCCTGCTGCTGCTGGCGCTGCTGGCGCCGCCGCTGCTGTGGTTCGGCGTCATCTACCTGGGCTCGCTGTTCGCGTTGCTGGCCAACGCCTTTTTCCGGCTCGATGATTTCACCGGCCAGGTGGTGCGGGAAGTCGGCGTGTCGAACTTCATCGCGTTGCTCGACGGCGCCAACCTCGATGCCGCGCGGCGCTCCATCGGCATGGCCGTGGCCGTCACGCTGGCCTGCACGGTGCTGGCCTGGCCGGTGGCGCTGGTCATGGCGCGGGCCGGCGGCGCGCTCAAGGCGGCGCTGTACATCGCCGTGATGTTGCCGCTGTGGAGCAGCTACCTGGTGCGCCTGTACGCCTGGAAGCTGTTGCTGGCCAAGGAAGGGGCCATCAATTGGCTGGCCGGGCACTTGCAGCTGGGTTGGGCAGTTGAGGCCCTGCTGGCCACGCCACTGATCGGCGGGCCGTCCTTGAGCTTCTCGACCCTGGGCACCTTCATCGTTTTCGTCTACATGTGGCTGCCGTTCATGATCCTGCCGCTGGTGGCGGCCATCGAGCGCATTCCGGCCAGCACCATCGAGGCCTCGGCCGACCTGGGCGCCCACCCGGCCACCACGTTCGCCCGCGTCGTGCTGCCCCTGGCCATGCCGGGCCTGGCCGCGGGCTCGATCTTCACCTTCAGCCTGACGTTAGGCGACTACATCATCCCGCAGGTCATCGGCGACAGCACGCAGTACATCGGGCAGGTCATCTTCCGCCAGCAAGGCGTGGCCGGCAACGTTCCGTTCGCCGCGGCGTTTTCGCTGGTGCCCATCGTGGCCATCGCCTTGTACCTGTGGCTGGCCAAGCGCAAGGGGGCGTTCGATGCGCTCTAAGACACCTCGGCTGCTGGCCGCATCGGCCTGGGCCGTCATCCTGTTCCTGCACATCCCGCTGGCGCTGATCGTGTTGTATGCCTTCAGCGCTGAAGACAAGAGTTATGTCTTCCCGCCGCCGGCGCTCACCACGCGCTGGTTCGGCGTGGCCTGGCAGCGCGAAGACGTGTGGGCCGCGCTGCGCCTGAGCTTCGAGGTGGCGGCGTGGAGCACCGCTGTGGCGCTGGTGCTGGGCAGCTTGGCCGCGGGTGCCCTGGCGCGGGCGCGGTTCTTTGGCCGCGACGCGATTTCGCTGCTGTTCATCCTGCCCATCGCGCTGCCGGGGGTGGTCACCGGCATCGCCCTGCGCAGCGCCTTTCACACGATGGAGATTCCGTTCAGCTTCTGGACCATCGTCATCGGCCACGCCACCTTCTGCGTCGTCGTCGTGTTCAACAACGCCGTGGCGCGGCTGCGCCGGCTGAACCCGAACCTCATCGAAGCCAGCATGGACCTGGGCGCCGACGGCTTCCAGACCCTGCGCTACATCGTCTTGCCCCAACTCGGCA
>JAYUPO010000432.1:0-7732 GCA_043760085.1 Burkholderiales bacterium | reverse complement strand
TGAGCGGCGACGTGCACACCCACTACGTGGCCGACCTGAAGGTCGACTACGACGATGCCAAGGCGCCGGTGCTGGCCAGCGAGTTCTGCGGCACCTCGATCAGCAGCCTGTCACTGCCGCAGGGCCGCATCGACGCCGCGCGCGTGCACAACCCGCACCTGCACTATGCGCGCGGTGACCAGCGCGGCTATGTGATGTTCGAACTCGACGAGCAGCGCCTGCGGGCCCGCCTGACGGCGCTGGACGACCCGCGGTTCGAGCACACGAACATCCGCACCGCGGCACGCTTCGTTGTCGAGCGCGACCGGCCTGGCCCGCAAGCGGCGTGAAGGACGTGGCTGAATTGAACAGTTAGCACACGATGCAAGCCATCCTGGCGGTCACCGTGCCGTTCTTCGCCATCGTGCTGGCCGGCTACCTGGCCGCGCAGCGCGGCGTGTTGCCCGCCAGTGCGATTCCGGGGCTGAATGCCTTTGTTCTGTACTTCGCGCTGCCGTGCATGCTGTTCCGCTTCGGCGCCGGCACGCCGCTGGTGCAACTGCTCAACCCGGCGTTGCTGGGCGTGTACCTGCTGTGCGCGGCGTTGCTGGTGTTCAGCACCATCATGGCCACCCTGGGCGAGCGCGTGCATTTGAAGGACGCGGCCTTCGGCGCGCTGGTGGCGGCCTTCCCCAACACCGGCTTCATGGGCATGCCGCTGCTGGTGGCGCTGCTCGGCCCGGCCGCGGCCGGGCCGATGATCTGCACCATCCTGGTCGACTTGTTCATCACCAGCTCGGCCTGCATCGCCATCGCCCAGGCGCATGACGCCAGCGGGCAGGGCGCACGCGCCGCCGCGCGCCAGGCGCTGCGTGGCACCTTGGGCAACCCGCTGCCCTGGGCGATTGCACTGGGGGCGTTGTTCTCCGGGCTGGGCTGGCAGCTCGGCGGGCCGGTGGAGGTGGTGGTGCGCATGTTCGGCGACGCCGCCAGCCCGGTGGCGCTGTTCACCATCGGTGCGGTGCTGTGGCGCGCCGGCCAGCATGCGCATTCGCGCACACCCCTGGCGCTGTACCTGCCGGTGGCGCTGATGAAGCTGCTGCTGCACCCGCTGCTGGTGTTCTTGCTGGCCGGCGCGGCGCGGCAACTGGGTGCGCCGCTGAGCAGCTTCGAAGTCACCGTCATCACCCTCACCGCGGCGCTGCCCAGCGCCAGCAACGTGGCCCTGCTGGCCGAGCGCTACGGCGCCGACAACGGCCGCGTGGCCCGCATCATTTTGGCCAGCACAGCGTTGGCTTTTGTCAGCTTCACGCTGCTGGCGTTTGCCTTCGGAGTACAGCCTGGTGTCGTCCATCAGTGATCGAGTCTGGCTGTTCATCTGATCACAGCGACAGCGGGTCAACGTCGATCGCCCAGCGCAGCAACCCCTTGTGGCGCGAACGCACACCGTGCAGCGTGGCCAGCCACGCCGCCAGGAAGGCTTGCAGGCGCACGCGCGAAGCTGACTCCACCAGCATGTGCATGCGTTCCACGTTCGCCACCCGGGCCACCCCGGGCGGCGCGGGCGGGTAGATGCTCACCGCCTCGTGCCCGGCGATGCTTGTCGCCTGCGCGGTGGCGTCGCGCAGGAAGGCCGCGGCCACATCGGCGCTGCGCGCTTCGGCCCGCAACAGCGCCAGGTGCGAATACGGCGGCATGGCCGCGGCGCGGCGCTCCTGTAGTTGCAGCGCCGCGTAGGCGGCAAAGTCATGCTCGCGCAGCGCCGCATACAGCGCATGGCGCGGGTGCCAGGTTTGCAACCACATCTCGCTGCCGAGGGCCTGCTCGGCGTCGCGCCCGGCGCGGCCGGCGGCCTGCATCAGCAAGGCGAACAGGCGCTCGGGGGCGCGGAAGTCGCTGGCAAACAGCGCCGCGTCGGGGTTCACCGCGGCCACCAGCGTGATGCGGCGAAAGTCATGGCCCTTGGCGATCATCTGCGTGCCCACCAGGACATCGACCTCGCCGCTGTGCACCGCCGTCAATTGGGCTTGCAGCGCACCCTTCAGGCGCGTGGTGTCAGCGTCGATGCGCGCCACGCGCGCGCCGGGCAGCAACGTGGCCAGTTGCTCTTCAAGCTTTTCAGTGCCGCGGCCGATGGGCGCGATGTCCAGGTTGCCACACTCCGGGCAGGCGCGCGGCACCGGCTCGGCGTGGCCGCAGTGGTGGCAGCGCAGGCTGCGGTCGAGCTTGTGGAACACGCGCCAGGCGCTGCAGTGTGGGCAGTCGCTCTTCCAACTGCATGCGCCGCAGTGCAGCACCGGCGCATAGCCACGCCGGTTCAGGAACAGCAGGCTTTGCTCGCCCTTGGCGATGCGCGCTTGCACCGCGGCCAACAGCGCCGGAGCCAGGGCCGGGGACTCGCCGCGCACCTTGGGCAGGGCGCCCATGTCCACCACACGCAGGCGCGGCAAAGTGCCGGCGCCAATGCGCGCTTTGAGGCTCAACATGGCGTAGCGGCCGCTTTGCGCATGGGCCCAGGTTTCGAGCGCCGGCGTGGCCGAGCCCAGCAGCACCGGCACGCCTTCGAGCCGGCCGCGGTACACCGCCAGGTCGCGCGCCGAATAGCGTGCGCCTTCCTGCTGTTTGAACGAGGGGTCGTGTTCTTCATCGACCACGATCAAGCCCAGCCGCGGCAGCGAGGCAAACACGGCCAGGCGGGTGCCCAGCACCAGGCCAGCCACGCCAGCGTGCGCGGCCAGCCAATCTTGAACACGTCGCACGGGCGTGGTGCCGCTGTGCAGCACCGCCAGGCGCTGGCCCGGAAAGCGCTGCGCAAAGCGGCCCTGAAGCTGCGGTGTGAGGTTGATCTCGGGCACCAACACCAGCACCTGGCGACCCTGGTTCAGCGCGTGGGCGGCGGCGCGCAGGTAGACCTCGGTCTTGCCGCTGCCGGTGACGCCGTGCAGCAGCACCGTTTGCGGCGCCGCCAGGCCTTGCAGTGCGGCCACGGCGCTGGCCTGTTCTTCGGTCAGCGCCGGCAATGGCGGCGCGCTGCTGCTCGCTGGCTGCGGCGCCGCCTTGGCCCAGCGCTTCAGCCGCTTGGCCAGCAAGGCGTCGTCGGGTTCGCGCAGCGCCGGCGGCAACTGCGCCAGCGCCACCTCGCCCACGCTGCGCTGGTAGTAGGCCGCGGCAAAGTCCACCAGTTGCATCCAGGCCAGGCTCAGCGGCGCGGCGCCTGGCACCACGTGTGCCACGCTGCGCAGGCGGTCGGCGGCCACGCTGTTATCGGCCTGGCCATGCCAGACGATGCCGGTCACCTCGCGCGCGCCCAACGGCACGCGCACCAGCGTGCCCGGCACCAGGTGTGCGCCAAAACGATAGGCCAGCAGACCGGCCAGCCCGCTGTGCTGCGGCGTCTCCACGGCCACCGGGTAAACCTGCTCGCTGCTCATCCCAATATTGTTACAAGTTGCGCAAAGGTGTTCATCAAACTGTCACGATTGCGCGTTAAGTGACTGATAGTTCAGGACTTTTCGACCTGTCCACCGTTGCTGTGGATAACTTTGTTGAAAAACCATCCACAGGCCCCGCTAAAGCCTTGATTCATGCGGGTCTGAGCCAGATTGCTGCCGAAATTTGCAACAGAGGGGGTTTGTGCAAATTCATGCAAATCAAGCACTTAGCGCTAACCGGGGGATTAACCGACAGCTCTCGCTACATCTGTAAGCCATTGCAGCGCATGCCGCGATTTTGGGGATAAGTCAAGCCCTGAGCGCTCACTTACCTCGCATTTGGCCCGTGCCGCGGTGCCACTCAGGGCTGTTTGCGGCGCAGCAAGCGCGAGTGGCTGTGCACGGCCTGCACCAGCGCCTGCACGGCCACTGGCGGGGTGTACTGGCTGATGCCATGGCCCAGGTTGAAGACATGGCCGTCCCAACCACCGTCGGCGCGCTGTGGTGGGCCAAAGGCGTCGAGCACGGCGCGCGCTTGCTGCTGCACGGTGTTGTCTGGGGCAAACAGTACCGCGGGGTCGAGGTTGCCCTGCAACGCGACGCGGCCGCCCACCAAGGCGCGGGCGCGAGCCAGGTTCACGGTCCAGTCCACGCCCACCACATCGGCGCCGCTGTGCGCAATCTCGTCCAGCCACGGCCCACCGCCTTTGGTGAAGACGATGGCCGGGATGCGCGCGCCCTCATGCTCGCGCTTCAGGCCGGCCAACACCTGGCGCGTGTAGGCCAGGCTGAAGGCCTGAAAGGCGCCATCGGCCAGCACGCCGCCCCAGGAGTCGAACACCATCACGGCCTGCGCGCCGGCTTCGATCTGGGCGTTCAGATACGCCGTCACGGCCTGGGCATTGACGGCCAGGATGCGGTGCATCAGGTCGGGCCGCGCATACATCAGGGTCTTGACGTGGCGGTAGTCGTCGCTGCCGCGGCCTTCGACCATGTAGCAAGCCAATGTCCAGGGGCTGCCGGAAAAGCCGATCAGCGGCACGCGGCCATTGAGCGCCGAGCGGATCGACGCCACGGCATCGAACACATAGCGCAGGCGTTGCATGTCGGGCACGTGCAGCGCGGCCACCGCGGCTTCGTCGCGCACCGTGCGTTCGAAACGCGGGCCTTCGCCATCGGCAAAGCTCAGGCCCAGACCCATGGCGTCGGGCACGGTGAGGATGTCTGAAAACAGGATCGCGGCGTCCAGTGCATAGCGATCGAGCGGCTGCAGCGTCACCTCGGTGGCGAAGGCCGGATTCGTGGCCAGGCCCATGAAGCTGCCGGCGCGCGCACGGGTGGCGCGGTATTCGGCCAGGTAGCGGCCGGCCTGTCGCATCAGCCACACCGGTGTGTACTCGGTGGGCTGGCGCAGGCAGGCGCGAATGAAGGTGTCGTTTTGCAGCGGTGCGGGCATGAGCGCCGATTATCCGGGTGGCCCTTGAACGCGGCGGCGATGAGCCCCGCCCGGCCGCCTGAAGGGGCTCGCGCTGAAGTGCGCAGCACGAAGGTTGCTTTTTGTGCCCATGTGGTGGCGTCGGTATGATCCGCCGCGCTCAAAGACGAAAGGACGCCTCATGCTGTTCACACGCATTGCCACCTGGCTGGCCGCCGCCAGTGCCACCCTCCTGCTGGCCGGTTGCGGCTACAACGACTTCCAGCGCCTCGACGAAGGCGTCAAGGCCGCCTGGTCCGAAGTGGTGAACCAATACCAGCGCCGCGCTGACTTGATCCCCAACATCGTGGCCACGGTCAAGGGCGAAGCGGGGTTCGAGCAAGACACGCTGACGAAAGTGATTGAAGCTCGCTCCCGCGCCACCGGCATCCAGGCCACGCCCGAATTGGTGAACAACCCCGAAGCGTTCAAGAAATTCCAGGCCGCACAGGGCGAACTCACCGGCGCGCTGAGCCGGCTGATGGTGGTGGCCGAGCAGTACCCCAACCTGAAGGCCAACGCCGCGTTCCAGGATTTGCGCGTGCAGTTGGAAGGCACTGAAAACCGCATCACCGTGGCGCGCAACCGCTACATCAAGGAGGTGGCGGCCTACAACGTGCTCACCCGCAGTTTCCCCACCAACCTGACGGCGATGCTGTTCAGCTATGCCGTCAAGCCCAGCTTCACGGTGGAAAACGAAGCCGCCATTGCCAGACCGCCGGCGGTGAACTTCGACAAGCCCGCGGCCTCGGCCCCGGGCAAGTAAGCCGGCGCCCAAGCCCACGCGAGCCGCTGGGCCGACCCAAGGCGAACACCGAAGTGCGCAGCACGCAGGTTGCCTGATGACCCACTGGCTGCGCGCCCTGGCCGGGTGGCTGCTGCTCGCTGCCGCGCCGCTGCTGTGGGCGCAAGGGGTGCAGGATGTGCCGGCGCTCACGGGCCGCGTCATCGATCAAACCGGCACCTTGAGTGGCGCCCAGGTGCAGGCGCTGGACGCCAAGCTCGCGGCCTTCGAGCAAGCCGCCGGGCCACAGATCGTGGTGCTGCTGATCGCCACCACGCAGCCCGAAGACATCTCTTCTTACGCCCAGCGCGTGGCCGATGCGTGGAAGATCGGCCGCAAAGACGTGGGCGACGGGCTGCTGCTGCTGGTGGCCAAGAACGACCGGCGCATCCGCATCGAAGTGGCCAAGGCGCTGGAAGGCGCGGTGCCGGACCTGGCGGCGCGCCAGATCATCGAGCGCCAGATCGGCCCGGCGCTGAAAGCGGGCGACTATGCCGGCGGCCTGAACGCCGGGCTGGACAAGCTGATGGAGCGCATTCGCGGTGAGCACCTGCCCGCGCCGAAGGGCCGCGCGCCGGGTCAGCAGGATCTGGGGCTGGGTTGGGAAAGCCTGGCCATGTTTTTCTTCATCGGCGTGCCCATCATCGGTGCCGTGTTCACCGGCATGTTTGGCCGCAAGCTCGGCTCGCTGGTCACGAGCGGCGCTGCCGGCGGCCTGGGCTGGTGGTTCACCGCCAGCCTGGGCCTGGCCCTGGGCGCGGGGGTGATGGCACTGGTGCTGGTGGGCATCATGGGTGTCGGCGCGGCGCGCGGTGGCCGCGGCGGCGTCGGCCACATCATCTGGGGCGGCGGTGGCGGCGGCGGTGGTTTCGGTGGTGGTGGCGGTGGTGGTTTCAGTTCCGGCGGCGGCGGCGACTTCGGCGGCGGCGGCGCCTCGGGAGACTTTTGATGACACGCTGGGCGCGCATCCTCAAGCACCGCTGGTGGGACGAAACCGACACCGCGCGCGCCGTGCCGCCGGCGGCCTTGGCGCGCATCGAAGCGCTGGTGGCGGCCAGTGAAGCCTTGCACCGCGGCGAAATTCGCGTCTGCGTGGAAGCCAGCCTGCCGCTGTCCTATCTATGGCGCGGTTTGAGCGTGCGCGACCGCGCCATCATGATGTTCAGCAAGCTGCGCGTGTGGGACACGGCCGCCAACACCGGTGTGCTGATTTATGTGTTGCTGGCCGAGCGCGCCATCGAGATCGTGGCCGACCGCGGATTGAACCAGCATGTCAGCACGGCGCAATGGCAGGCCCTGCTGGAGCGGATGCGCCCGGCCCTGCACCAGGGCGACTTCGAGCGCGGGCTGAGCGAGGCGGTGCGCGAAGTGGGCCGCTTGCTCGACACCCACCACCCGTTGCGCGACGGCCCGGCAGACCGCGACGAATTGCCCAACGCGCCTTATCTGGGCTGAGGCACCGGGCGCTTGCGCAGCACCACGCTGCCCACCGAATAGCCGGCGCCGAACGAGCAGATCACGCCCAGATCGCCGGCCAACAAATCAGTGTGATGGTGATGAAAGGCAATCACCGAGCCGGCGGAGGCGGTGTTGGCGTATTCGTCCAGGATCAACGGCGCCACATCGGGCCCGGGCTCGCTGCCCAGCAGCTTGCGGATGACGAACTGGTTCATGCCCTGGTTCGCCTGGTGCAGCCAGTATCGCCGAACGTTAGTCGGCTCGTACCCAAGCTGGCTCAAATGCGATTCGATGTGCGCCGCAGCCAGCGGCACGACTTCCTTGAACACCTTGCGCCCTTCCTGGCGGAAGGTCTTGTCGCGGGCATCGGGGTCGGTGTCTTCGCAGCGGTTCAGGAAGCCGAAGTTGTTGCGGATGTTGTTCGAGAACTGCGTGGCCAGCTTGGTGCCCAACACCTCCCAGGTGTCGGCCGCAGTGGCAGTGGCCCCCGCCTCGATGACCAGCGCGGTGCAGACATCGCCAAAGATGAAGTGGCAATCGCGGTCGCGCCATTCAAGGTGGGCCGAGGTGATTTCGGGGTTCACCACCAGCACGCAGCGTGCCGTG
>JAYUPO010000431.1:0-23820 GCA_043760085.1 Burkholderiales bacterium | reverse complement strand
GCGGCGTGGTGGCCATGGCCGACCCGATGTCGGTGATCAGCAACCTGCGCCTGGTGGGCAGCGCCGGCGAGGTGCTCACCGCCTGGGAAGCGGCGCTGTACCTGAACGAGATCGTCCACGCCCTGCCGTGGCAAAACGAGGTGCAGCGCGCGCTGCACGACGGGCCGCGGCAATAGGCTTTGCGCCTTTGAGGCGTTACGGCAACGTCAGCGCAACGCCGATTGCCTCAAGCGCCGCACCACGAAGGCCAGCGCGGCGGCGGTGAGCACGGCGCACACCGCCAGCGCCAGGCCGACATCGGCACCGGCCAGCGCTTCGCCCTTGAGCACGCGGCCCATCAGCGTGACCTGAGCCAAGGCCGGCAGCCACAGGTGCCAGGGCGCCTCGCCGTCTTGCCCGAACACCGCCACCAGCGGCAGCAGTGAGACCACGATCAGCAGCACATTGCCATTGGCATGCGCTTCCTTGAAGGTCTTGCAGCGAATGGCGATGGCCATCAACAGCGCCGACAAGGCCGCGGCCAGCGGCAACAGCAGCAGCAGGAACAGGGCCGCCTCGCGTGGGCCGAACTGGAACAGCGCGGCCAGGGTCTCGCTGCGCAGCAACCATTGCCCGGGCAGGAAGCTGAAGCAGCTCAACACGGCGATGAGCATGCTCACGCAGGCCACCGCCGCCCACTTGCCCAGCACCAGCCACAGCCGCGCCGCCGGGTGCGTGAGCAGCGGCTCCAGCGAGCCGCGCTCGCGTTCGCCGGCGGTGGTGTCCAGCGCGGCGTTGAGCGCGCCGTACAGCACCGCCATCAGCACGAAGAACGGCAGCATGCTGGTCAGCTGCACGGCGCGGTTGGCCGGGTTGGCCAGGTCGCGCTCCTCCACGCGCACGGCTTCCAGTGCCGCCGGCGCCACGCCGCGCATGGCCAGGCGCAGTTGCGCTTGTTCCTGGTTGAAGCCTTGCAGCAGGAAGTGGATGCGCCCGCTGCCGCTCTTGGCGCGCGGGTTGGCCGCGCTGGTGATGATCTCCAGGCGTGGCGGCTCGCCGCGTGCCAGCGCGGCCTCGAAGTCAGCGCCGATCACCAGCACCGCATCGCCCAGTTTGCTGGCCTTGATTTGCGCCTCGAAGTCGGCCGCGGCGGGTTTAACTGTGTAGGTCTGGCGTTGCAGGTAGTTCAGCAAGGTGGGGGCGTGCTCGATGCCCGCCACCACCAGCTCGCGCTCTTCGGCGCGCTTTTCCATGCCCGACAGCAAGGTGGAAATCAACACCAGCGTCAGCGGCCCCAGCGCCACGGAGCTGATGAACACCATCAGCAGCGTGCGCCGGTCGCGCAGGGCGTCGACCAGCTCTTTCTTGAAGACGATCCAGGCCGTGACCCAGCCAGTCATGGTGCCCCTCGTCCGAAGGGTACTTCGGCCGATCCCCCGAGGGGATGCGGGCCGGCTTGGGAGCGGCCCGGCGCATCGGCCCCAAACGCCAGCGTCACGAACGTCTGCTCGAAGTCTGTGCAGCCGGTGCGCGCGTTCAGCTCGGCCACCGTGCCTTGCGCCACCGTGTGGCCATGGGCCACCAGCACCACGTGGTCGCACAGCCGCTCCACCTCTTGCATGATGTGGGTGGCCAGCACGATGCACTTGCCGTGCTCGTCGCGCAGCCGGCGCAAGGTGTCGCGCAAGGCGCGGGTGGCCAGCACGTCCAGCCCGTTGCTGGGCTCGTCCAGGATGATGTTGTGCGGGTCGTGCACCATGGCCCGGGCCAGCGCGGTCTTCATGCGCTCGCCCTGGCTGAAACCTTCGGTGCGGCGCTCCAGCAATTCGCGCATGTCCAGCAACTGGGCCAGCGCGTCGGTGCGCGCCTGGGCGGCAGCGTCGGTCATGCCGTGCAGGCGGCCGTAGTAGACGATGTTCTCGCGCGCGCTCAGCCGCGGGTAAAGGCCGCGCGCGTCACTGAGCACACCCATGCGGGCCAGTGCGGCCGCCGGGTCGCGCGCCACGTCGATGCCATCGACCTGCACGCGCCCGGCGTCGGGCGTGATCAGCGTGGCCACCATGCGCAGCGTGGTCGTCTTGCCCGCGCCGTTGGGGCCCAGCAGGCCGGTGATGGCGGCGTCGCGCGCCACCCAGCTCACACCGTCCACCGCCAGCACCTCGCGGCGCCGGCGGCCGCTGCCTTGCGCGAAGCGCTTGCTCAGGGCTTGCACGTCGATCATGGTTTAACCGCCGGTTGAACAGGCGCAAATGCAGGCACCTGTATGGGCACGAACGCCGGCGGCCGCGGCATGGCCTTGGCGCAGCCCAGCTCCACGGCCAGCGCGTCGTCGTCGCCGGCCGCATTGATGAAGCGGTACACGCTGTCGCGCAGGCACGGCAGGCTCATCACGCCGTGGCTGGCATGGGGCACCACTTCATGGCGCGCCTTGGCGCCGAGGGCCGCGGCCACGCGCGCGCCGTGGCGCGGCGGCGTGGCCGGGTCGATGCCGCCGGAAAGCACCAGCGTGGCCGCTGTGCTGGGGCGCAGCGTGTAGAACGCCGCGGGCAATTCGCCGCGCGGCCAGGTGGCGCAGACCTGGCGGTACAGCGCCGTCGAAGCGGCTTCGCCGGCCAGCGGGGGCGGCAGGCGCGGCACGTCTTCAGCGCAAAGCACCGAAAAGTGCATGCCGTGCGCCAACTCGGTGTTGCCCTTGCGCGCGCTGCCCAGGGCGCTGGCCAGGCCGAACAGCGCTTCGAAGCTGCCGGCGTCGGCGCTGCGAATCGCCTGGGGCAAGGCCGCCGCCAGCTGCGGCACGTAAAGCGGGGCGCGCACCAGGCCCAGCAGCGCGTCGCGTGTCAGCGTCAACGCTTGCGGCGTGCCGGTGAACGGATGCGCCACCTGCACCTCGTGCGGCGCGCGCGCCAGCAAACGCTGCCAGGCTGCGCGCAAACCGGGCTGGGCGGCGGCGCAAGCGCGGTCGCCTTCGCACCAGGCGAACAGGCTGTCGAGCGCAGCCTGGTTGTCGGCGGCGAACGACGCCGGCAACACCATGTCGGCCGGGGCCACGCCGTCGAGCACCATACGGCGCACCGCAGCCGGGAACTGACGCTGGTATTCCAGCGCCGCCCGCGTGCCGTACGACACGCCGATCAGGTTGATGGCAGGTGCGCCCAGGGCCTGACGCACCGCGTCCAGGTCGGCCATGGCCACGGGGGTGGTGAAGTGGCGCAGGCCGGCAGCTTCGCCCAAATGTGCCAGCTTGGGCAGGGCTTGCAGGCAGCGCGCCATCAAGGCGGCCTGGGCGCCATCGCCGCCCTCGTGCAAAGGCGCCGTGGGCGGTGGCATATCGCAATGCAGCGGCGCGCTGCGGCCGGT
Organism: Burkholderiales bacterium; assembly: GCA_043760085.1. Classification (GTDB taxonomy): domain Bacteria; phylum Pseudomonadota; class Gammaproteobacteria; order Burkholderiales; family Burkholderiaceae_C; genus Rubrivivax. Next base: position 20,484 of record JAYUPO010000431.1, on the reverse strand, counting down.
GCCGCGTTGGTCGACCAGCACGATGTCGCGCCGGTTGTTCAGCCGGTGCAGCAGCTTGGCCAGCGGGCCTGCCAGGTCGATGGCACTTTGCCCCGGCCCCCCGGCCAGCAGAAACACCGGGTCGGCCGCCTTGTTGCGCGCCACCGCCGGCAGCACCGCGTAATGCAGTTCGATCTGCCGGCCCTGCGGTGCGGCCGGGTCCAGCGGGCGCAGCAAGCTGCCGCACTGGGCTTCGTACTCGACGCCTTTGAGCCGGCACGGCGCCAGCGCCGCGGCCTGGCTGGCCGGGCTGAGCAGGCTGAGCAAGAGCGTGGTCAGCGCCAGCGCGCGGCCACGACACTTCTCAAGGAAATGTGGCTCCGCCACTTTCCTTGATCCCCGCGGAGGCCGGCCGGCTTTGGCCGGCCTGGGGGCACTCATGCGAGCAAGGTCTTGAGTTCGCCGCTGGCGATCAGCTTGGCCAGGTCGTCGGCGCCGCCCACCAGCACGCCCTTCACGAACACCATCGGCAGTGTCGGCCAGCCGCTCCACATCTTCAGTGCATTGCGCCGCCGCCACTGGCTGAAGTAACTGCCGTATTCGAGGTAGTGGTGCGCCACGCCGGCCGCCTGCAAAGCCTGGCGCGCTTTCTTCGGGAACGGGTTGCCACGCATGCCCACCACCACCACGGCGTGTGCGGCGATGGCCGCGCGCACTTCGGCCACGATGTCGGCCTGGTGGCTGCTGACGCGCTCGCGCACGGCAGGGTGGATGTGGCTGTCGTCGAGGGTGGCTCTGGGCATCGCAGGTTCCGGGTGGAGAGTGAGGTTAACCGAGTTGCCGGGGCTGTTCACACCCGAACAGCACCCACGAAAGGGCCCAGAACGGGGCGCGGAACGGGGCCCAGAACAGGCCCGCACACCGATTCAGCCCTTGCGCCGCGCGGGGCTTGCCCATCCGGCATATCGTCGCGCCTCCCCGAACCCTTTGGAGACTTTTGCATGAAGCTCTACTACAGCCCTGGCGCCTGCTCGCTGAGCCCGCACATCGTGTTGCGTGAAGCCGGCCTGGCCTTCACCCCGGTGCTGGCCAGCACCAAGACCCACCAGCTTGCCGACGGCACCGACTACTACACCATCAACCCCAAGGGCTACGTGCCGCTGCTGGAGCTGGACGACGGCCAGCGCCTGAGCGAAGGCCCTGCCATCGTGCAGTACATCGCCGACCAGGTGCCCGCCAAGAAGCTGGTACCCGCCGCCGGCACCATGGAGCGCTACCGTGCGATCGAATGGCTGAACTTCATCGGCACCGAATTGCACAAGGGCTTCTCGCCCCTGTTCAACCCGGCCATGCCCGACGAAGCCAAGGCCCTGGCCAAGGCCAAGGTGAGCGAGCGCCTGAAGTGGGTGGACAGCCAGCTCGAAGGCCGGCAGTACCTGATGGGCGACCAATTCAGCGTGCCCGATGCCTACTTGTTCACCGTGGCCAACTGGACCAAGTTCGTCGGCATCGACATCTCCGGCCTGAAGAACCTGGGTGCCTTCATGGCCCGCATGGCCGCGCGCCCGGCGGTGCAAGAAGCGCTGAAGGCCGAAGGCCTGACCAAGTAAGCCTCGTGCCGTGGCCGCTGAGCCGGCGCACCGCGGTGCAGGTCGCCGCGGTGTTGCCAGCCATGCTGGGCGCTGCCGCGCTGGCGGCGGTGCCCACGGCCGAGGTGCCCGCGCCGGGCGCCTACGCCGCGCAACTGTGCGTGACTGTCGCCCAGGCGCCGGCGCAATGCGGCGAGGTTGAATTCCAGCTCGGCCTGGCCGGGCGCGCCACGCTGCGCATTCATGACGTGACCTACCGGCTGCACCTGCGCCCGGCGCAGGTGGATGTGTTCCTGTTCCACGGCAACATGCAGATTGACGAATTCAGCGCCGCCTACCGCTGGGCCGGCGGCAGCCTGGAATTTTTGGATGCGGCCAAGGGCACGCACTTCCGGCTGCAGGTGGGCGCGCGGCTGCCGCCGCCCGTGCACGCCGCGCCTGCCAGCGCGGCGCTCACCGAATAGGGCGGCCTTCCGGGCTGCTTTTCGCGGCCACGGCCCGGCGCGTGGCACGCAAGATGACAAGTGGGAAATCAGCGCGCTTGAACCGCACGCGGCAAGCACTGGCACCGGCGGCGCGCATCAACACTCAAACACAAGATGTCTTTATCGCAACGGCGCCCAGGCGCGCTGGCATGCTGGCGCACGCTCAAATTCCGGATCGTGGCGTTGTGTCTGTTGGCCAGCCTCGGCGCCACGGGGGCCACGATCGCCGTGATGCAACACGCCGAGCGCGCGACCTTGCTGCAACTGTGGCAAGAGCGCGCCCGGCTCGACGCCGAACGCAGCGCCGCCGTGGTGACCGGCCACCTCGAACGCCTGCGCCAGGTGCTGGCCGGCGCGGCCACGCGGATTGACCCGGCCATGCTGGCACAACCCGCCGCGTTGGCCGACGTGTTGCGCAGCAGCCCCGACTTCGTTGCCGTGTTCGACGCCAGCGTCGTCACCGACGCCCAGGGCCAGGCCGTGCTGAGCCTGGACAAAGACCGCGCCAGCGCCACCACCTTGCCGCACCTGGCCCAGCGCGAGTACTTTGCCCGCGCCTGGCAGGCCGCACACCCCGTGGTGTCGCGGCCGTTCATGGGCGAGGTGATCCAGCAGCCCGTGATTGCCGTGGTGCAAGCGCTGCGCGCTGCCGACAGCACGCCTTACGGCTTGATCAGCGGCTCGGTGCGGCTGGGCGCATCCGACTTGCTGGCCGCGGCGGTGCTGGCCGATGGCCAAGTGGGCCAGTCATTGGTGATCGACCGCGACGGCACCGTGCTGGCGCATGCCGACGCCACCCAGGCATTGGCCCGCGCCGAAGACCTGCCTGCCCTGGCACCGGCCCTGCGCCAATGGGTCGACATGGGCCGGCCCGACGTGGCGAGCTTGCCCCTTGATGGCGAGGCCCCGCGGCTGGCCAGCTTCGCCCGCATTGCCGGCAGCGACTGGCTGGTGCTGCGCATCAGCCACCGGCCCGACGCCTGGACCTGGCTGAACGCTGCGCAGCGCGGCATCACGCGCTCGGCCCTGCTGTTGACCTTGCCGGTGCTGGCCCTGTGCACCTTGATGGCCTGGCTGATGACGCGCCCGCTGGGCGAGCTGCGTCGGCGCACCGAACTCGCCTTGGCACACGACCATCATGCCGCGGCGCAAGCGCCGTGGCCGCGCATGGGCGGTGAGGTGGGCGCGTTGGCAAAGGCGTTTGAACAGGTGATCGACCAATCGCGCACCCGGCACCAGGCGGCGCAGGACATGCTGGCGCGGCTGGAAGCGGTGTTGAACCACGCCCACGCCGGCGTGGCCTTCACCCGCCTGAGTCATTTCGAACTGGTCAGCCGCCACTTTTGCGACACATTGGGCGTTGAGCCGGCGCAGGTGATCGGCAAGCCCACGCGGGTCATCTACCCCAGCGACGAGGCCTACCAGGCCTTGGCCGAAAAGGCCCGCCCGGCCTTCATGGCCAACGGCAGGTACGAAGGCGAGCTCGAACTCATGCGCCGCAACGGCGAGGTCTTCTGGGCTTCGATGCGCGGGCGCGCCGTGGTGCCGGGTAACCTGGCTGCGGGCACGATCTGGATCATCGAAGACATCACCCAGGCACGCGCGCAGCGCGAGCAACTCACCCAGGCGGCACACCACGATGTGCTCACCGGCCTGACCAACCGCCGCGCGTTTGAAGCCCTGTTGGCCAAGGCCGTCGCGGCCAGCGAACAGACGCCGTTCTCGGCCCTGTTCATGGATCTGGATCGGTTCAAGCTGGTCAACGACACGGCTGGCCATGCCGCCGGCGACGCCTTGCTCAAGGGCCTGGCGCAGCGCCTTGAAGCCAGCGTGCGCCAAAGCGACACCGTGGCCCGGTTGGGCGGTGACGAATTTGCCGTGCTGCTGCCGCGCTGCCCCGCGCCGCAGGCCATGCGGGTGGCTGAAAAGCTGCGCGCCGCGGTCGAGGCAGCGGTGTTGCAGTGGGAGGGCGCCGAATACACCGTGGGCGCCAGCATCGGCATGGTGCACGTGGATGGCCGCTACCCAACCGCCGCCGACGTGCTGCGCGCGGCCGACGCCGCTTGCTACGCGGCCAAGCGCGCCGGGCGCAACCAGGTGGTCAACCACGCCGAGATGCCCGCCTTTGTGGCCACCGGCCCCAGCCAGGCCGCGGTGCTTGACGAAGCCTCGGCCTGACGGCCGGCGCTGTGCGACGAAGCCCCGGCCTGACCGGATTGGCGGCTACGCCAGGTGGGCAGCGGCCAGCAGCTCGCGCGTGTAGGCCTGCTGCGGCGCGGCGAACAAACTTTCGGCTTCACCGGCTTCAACGATGTGCCCGCCCTTCATCACCAGCACGCGGTGCGACATGGCGCGCACCACGGCCAGGTCGTGGCTGATGAAAACATAGCTCAGGCCATGGCGCAGCTGCAGTTGCGACAGCAACTGCAGCACCTGCTGCTGCACGGACACATCCAGCGCCGAAGTCGGCTCATCCAGCACCAGCACCTCGGGCTGCAACACCACCGCCCGCGCAATCGCAATGCGCTGGCGCTGGCCGCCTGAAAATTCGTGCGGGTAGCGCTGCAACACCTGCGCCACGCCCTGCGCTTCAGACAGGCCCACTTCTTCCAGCATCTTCAGCACGGCGGTTTCGCGTTCTTCCTTGCTCAATTCAGGCTGATGCAAGGCCAGGCCTTCACCGACGATCTGGCCCACCGTCATGCGCGGGCTGAGCGACGCAAACGGGTCTTGAAACACCACTTGCACGCGCCGGCGCATGGCGCGCAAGGTGGCGCGCGGCGCGTTGTCAATTCTTTCGCCGCTCAGTGAGATTTCGCCCGCCGCAATGCCCTGCAGCGCCAGCAAGGCCATGCCCAGCGTGGTCTTGCCCGAGCCGCTCTCGCCCACGATGCCCAGCGTTTCACCACGGCGCAATCGCAGCGTGGCATCAACCACGGCATGGAAGGTCGATTTGCCGAACAAGCCCTTTGTGGTGGTGAACGCCACGCCCACGCCCTGCGCTTGCAGCAGCACCGGTGCATCGGCCGGCAAGGCCTGCACCACACGCTGCGGCCGGCTGGCCAACAGCCGCCTTGTATAGGCATGTTGCGGCTGGTTGAACACGGTGGCCGTGTCGCCCAGCTCCACCAGATGGCCGCGCTCCATCACGCCCACGCGGTGGCTGAAGCGGCGCACCAGGTTCAGGTCATGCGTGATGAACAGCAACGCCATGCCCATCTCGGCTTGCAGCTCATCGAGCAACGCCAGGATCTGCGCCTGGATCGTGACATCGAGCGCCGTGGTGGGTTCGTCGGCTATCAGCAGCTTGGGCCGGCAGGCCAGGGCCATGGCGATCATGGCGCGCTGGCGCTGGCCGCCGCTGAGCTGGTGCGAATAGGCGTCCACGCGCGTGGCCGGCTCGGGGATGCCGGTGCGCGCCAGCAGCTCAATCGCACGCGCGCGTGCTTGCTGCCGGCTCAGGCCTTCGTGCAGCTCCAGCACCTCGCCGATCTGGTTGCCCACGGTGTACAGCGGGTTCAACGCCGTCATCGGCTCTTGAAAGATCATCGCGATGTCGCGCCCGCGCAAGCTGCGCATCTCGCGCTCGCTCTTGGCCAACAGCTCGGCGCCTTCAAAGCGAATGGCGCCGCTGGTGCTGGCGGCATCGACCAGGCTCAACACCGACAGCGCCGTGATCGACTTGCCCGAACCCGACTCACCCACCAGCGCAAACTTCTCGCCCGCCGCCACCGTGAACGACACGTTGTTGACAACGACAGAATCGCCAAACCGCACGTTCAAGCGGTCAATTTCAAGCAAAGGCGTGGTCGCGCTGTTCATGCTCGTTGCTCAGGATTTGCGCGTGTCAAAAGCATCGCGCAGCGCATCACCGATGAAGGTGAGCAGCAGCATGGTGATGACCAGCAGCATGAAGGTGGGCACGATGATCCACCAGGCATCGAGGTTGTTCTTGCCCTGGCGCAGCAAGTCACCCAACGACGCCACAGAGGCCGGCACACCCAGGCCCAGAAAGTCGAGCGCGGTCAAAGCGATGATGGCGCTGCCCATGCGAAACGGCAGGAAGGTGATCACCGGCGTGAGCGAATTGGGCAACACATGGCGCCACATGATCTGCGCATTGCCCAGGCCCAGGGCACGCGCGGCCTTGACGAATTCGAGATTGCGGTTGCGCAGGAACTCAGCGCGCACATAGTCGCTCAAGCCCATCCAACCCCACAGCGACAGCAAGATCAACAGCAACCACAGCGAGGGTTTGAAGATCGAAGCAAAGATGATGAGCAAGAACAGCTCGGGCACCGCGCCCCAGATTTCCATCAGGCGCTGTGAAACCAGGTCGATGCGGCCGCCAAAGTAGCCTTGCACGGCACCGGTCACGATGCCGATCACCGTGCCCACCAGCGTCAGCGCAAAGGCAAACCAGATGCTGACGCGAAAGCCGTAAAGCAGCCGCGCGGCCATGTCCTGACCCAGGCCATCGGTGCCCAGCACATTCAGTGCATTCGGCGCCGTGGGGCTGGGCTCTTTCGCAAAGGCCAGGATCGACGTGGCCGAGTGCGGGTTGAAGGTGTGGAAGCGCCAGTTGCCGGGCTTGGCGAACTGCGTGGCGATGAGCGGGTCTTTCCAGTCGGTGGGGCTTTCAAAGTCACCGCCGAAGCTGGTTTCGGGCGGGTTGTGGAACAGCGGGAAATACAGCTCGCCGTTGTAGCGCGCGAGCAGCGGGCGGTCGTTGCTGATCAATTCTGCAACGGTTGAGATGAGCAGCATCGCCAGAAAGACCCACAGCGACACGTAGCCGATGCGGTTGCGCTTGAAGCGTGCCCAAGCGCGCTGATTCGGCGAGAGCGACTTCAAAGCCGCCGTCACTTCGCCACCGCCTCGAACTGCACGCGCTTGTCGGCCAGCACATACAGCAGGTCGGCGATCAGCTTGGTCACCAGGCCGATCAGGGTGAACAGGTACAGCGAACCCAGCACCACGGGGTAGTCGCGCCGCACCACCGATTCATAGCTCAGCAGGCCCAGGCCGTCGAGCGAGAACAAGGTTTCGATCAACACCGAGCCGGCAAAGAAGGCGCCGATGAAGGCCGCCGGAAAACCGGTGATCAGCGGGATGAGTGCGTTGCGAAAGATGTGCTTGTACAGCACGCGGCGCTGCGACAAACCCTTGGCGCGCGCCACCAGCACGTACTGCTTGCGCATTTCTTCAACGAAGGTGTTCTTTGTCAGCATGGTGGTCACGGCAAAGCTGCCGATCACCATGCAAGTGAGCGGCAGCGTCAGGTGCCACAGGTAGTCTTTCAGCTTGCCCCAGACGGAAAGCTCGGCCCAGTTGTCAGACGTCAGGCCGCGCAGCGGGAACCATTCCAGGAAGTTGCCGCCGGCAAACATCACGATCAACAGCACGCCGAGCACGAAGCCCGGAATGGCGTAGCCCGCCAGCACGATGAGCGAGGTGACGGCATCGAAGCGCGAGCCTTCGCGTACCGCCTTGGCCACGCCCAAGGGCAGCGATATCAGGTAGGTGAGGAAGAAGGTCCACAGCCCCAGGCTGATCGAAACCGGCAGCTTTTCCTTGATCAGTTGCCACACCGGCTTGTTGCGCAGGAAGCTGTTGCCCAGCTCGAAGCTGGCGAAGTTGCGCAGCATCTCGAAGTAGCGCACGTGCGCGGGCTTGTCGAAGCCGTAGAGCTTCTTCAGCTCGGCAATCTGCCTGGCATTGCTGTCGCCGCTGGCGCGGTAGGCGCCCTCACCGCCGCCGCCGCGCATGCGTGCTTCGCTCATCATCTGTTCCACCGGCCCGCCGGGTACGAACTGAATCACCACGAAGGTGATGGTCAGCGCGCCCAGCAGCGTGGGCACCATGAGCAGGATGCGCTTGAGGAGATAGGCCCACATGATGATTAACGTTTCACTTGATCCACCAGGTGATCAGCGGCCAGGGAATTTGCGTGTCCACGTCTTGTGCGGTGTCGATCTGGTAATACTTGGGCGTGCGCGCCGGCTGGCCGAACTTGTTCCAGTGGCTGATCTTGTGCGTGGCAGAAAACAGTTGCGGTACCTGCCAGTGGTTCCACATCACCACCCGGTCGAGCGCGCGGCAGGCGTCGCGCAGGGCATCCAGCGTGCGCGCCGCGGCCATGGCGTTCAAGATGTGATCCACCGCCGGGCTTTGCACGCCGCGGTAGTTGTCGTTGCCCTTGTCAACGGCTGATTTGGAACTGTAGATGCGAAAGTAGTCTTGTACCGGCGGAATCGGGAAGTGGCCTTCAACGATGGTGGTGGTGTCGAAGTCGTACTCCTCCAGGCGGCGGCTGAACAGGGCGTAGTCCACCCGGCGCACCGTGAGCGTGATGCCAAGCTTCTTCAAGGTCAGCGCCCACTCGGATTCGCGCTGACTGCTTTCGCTGGGACTGAGGTACTCCACCTCAAAGGCCTCGCCCTGGGCGTTGCGCAGCTTGCCGTCCGGCGCCAGCTTCCAGCCCGCGGCAACCAGCAGCTCGCGCGCCTTGAGCAAATTGGCGCGCATCTTCAGCGGGTCGTTGAAGCTGCGCGGCTGCTTGTAGGGCGGGCCGAACACCTCGGCCGGCAGGTCTTTGCGAAACGGTTCCAGCAGCGCCAGCTCACCCGCTGACGGCAGGCCCTGCGCGGCAAAGTCGGAGTTGTTGAACACGCTGTCGGCCGGCTGGAAGCCACCGTACTTGTTGGTGGCGTCAAAGTCGAAACTCAGGCCCAGCGCCTGGCGCACGCGAATGTCTTGAAACTTGGGCTTGCGCAGGTTCAACTGGTACGACTGCAAGGCCTCGATGTTCGAGGTGTGGAAGGTCTTTTTGACAATGCGCCCGTCGTCCCACTTCACGCCGGTGTGTTGGCGCGCAAAGATGCGGGCGCGGTACACGCGCTGCAAATCGGTTTCACCGGCCTTGAAGGCCTCGGCGATGATGTCTTCGTCTTCGTAATAGCGGTACACCACGCGTTCGAAGTTGAAGAAGCCGCGGCGCACGTTCAGTGAGTCGCCCCAATAGTTAGCCTGGCGCTTGAAGACGATGCGCCGGCCGCTGTCTTCCTTTTCAACCACGTAGGGGCCACTGCCGATGGGGTGTTCGGTGACGATCTGATCCAGCGGCTTGGGCCGCCCGGCCGCGTCAAGCGCCCACTTGGGCGAGACGATGGGCAGGAAGGCGCCCACCTTGAACATCGAGTCGGTGCCCTTTTCTTTCAGATCGAAGCGGATCGTGCGTTCGTCTTCCACCACGGCCGCGGCCACGCCCGCAAGATTCGTTTGCCAGTCGGGCGAGGCCTTCTTGGAGCTGGCTGTGTCGAAGCTGAATTTCACATCGGCGGCGCGCACCGGGTCGCCATTGGAGAAGCGCGCGTTGGCGCGCAGGCGGAACCAGATGGCAGACCGATCAGGCGCCACCTTGATCTCTTCGGCCAGCAGGCCGTACATGGTTTGCGGCTCGTCGGCGCCATAAATGGCCAGGGTTTCCAGCGTCCAGATCAACACGCCCGCCGGGTAGGTGGTGGGGATGGTGAAGACGTTGAACTTGTCGAAGCTGGAGCGCCGGTCGGGCTGGCTGAGCGTGAGCTGCCCGCGCTTGGGGGCATCAGGGTTCACGTAGCCGAAGTGGCTGAAGCCTTTGGGGTACAGCGGCTCGCCGTAGCTGGCCCAGGCGTGGGCCCATTCGCCGTCTACCGCTGCGGCCCACGGTACGGCCAGTGCCAGGCACAGGTGCAGGGCGCAGCGCAGCAGCAGGGTGGGTGGCGACATGGCCGCGATCATGGCCCATCGCCGCGCCACCAGGCCAGGGGCGCAACCCGGTACGGTGGCAGGCCTCAAGCCGGCGCGGCGCCGGTCTTCAACACCCCTTCGCAGGTGGCGCGCTGTGGGTCCTTGGCGTCGAGCTTGGCGCACACAGTGTCCATCTGCGCTTGCAGCCGCTTCACCGCCGCGGCCTGTTCGGGCCCCTTGTTCCAGGCCTTGAGCTGCATGCCAACGCGACTGAGCGAACGCGCGCTGCGTTCGTAAAACACATTCGGTTGCGCCGCGGCTTCGGTGAACAGCGCGGTGGCGGCGCGTTCGATGCGGGCCGCATCTTGCGGGCTCAGCTCCACCAGGGTGGTGATGTACCGGGCGCCCCATTCCAGCCTTGTGGCCGGGCCCACGCTGGTGTTGAAAGCCTGCTCATGCCAGCGCAAGGCGTCGTCGTTGCGGCCGAGCTTGCGCGCATTGCCGCCCAGTTGGCTCATCAGGTAATACGGCGAATGGCTCTTGGCCAGGTTGGCTTGCAGCAGCGCATCGCTATCACGCCACAGCCCGGCCAGGCCGAGCGTGTGCGCGGCGGCGGTGATGACGGCCTGGCGCTCGTAGCCATCGGTGATTTCGCGGTCGGCCCGCGCGCTGTGGTCGCGCACCTCGGCCACCAACGCGGCGGGCAGCTTGGGGTGGCGTTCGTTCCTGGGCAGTTCAAGCCGGGCCAGATCGACGCGCGCCATCAGCGCCATGAAGCGATCCGCGCGCGACAGCGTGGCATCGGCTTGCAGCTTGCGCAGCGCCGCGTCGAACGCCGCCACCAGATCGGTGCGTGGCTTGCCTGGGTCGTTAACCAGCGTTTTGGTGATCTCGCTGGCAAAGTTGGTCACCACGTCCATGTGCGTGCGCGCCGCCGCCGGGTTGGCCAGCAGCTTGCGCACCCGCGCCACCGTGGCAGCGTCAGCCTTCATGCCCTTGCCGTCATCACTGCCGGCCAGGGCCTTGAGCAACAGCCTGTCCGCCACTTCGGGTTGGCTCGCTGGGCAAGCCACCGCCAATTGCGCCAGCAGGCCCGGGCGTTCCACGGCGCTCACCAGTTGCGCTTCGTCGGTGTCCCACGAATAAAAGGCCAGCAGCTTCCATTCATCCGGCTTCAGCGGCTTGCCGGCGCGCGCATCGGCCAGCACCGCGGCCACCGGGCGGCCGCGCGCGAGGCCGATTTGCAGCACCTGCATCACCTGCGCGGCGTCCACTTCGCCCGGCAGGCGGGTGAGTTCGGTGCCTTCGGGCGTGGCCAGGATCAGGGTCGGGTAGCCGCGCACCTTGAAGCGCGCGCCGAGCTTTTGCGCCCCGGGCAAATCGCCATCAATGTTCACCGCCACGAACGCCTGCGAACGCGCGATGAAGTCTTGCCGGTTGAACAGCGTGGCCTTGAGCTGGTTGCACGGCGGGCACCAGGCCGCACCCCAGTACAGCAGCACCGGCTTGTTCTCGGCGCGACCTTGCGCAAAGGCTTGTTCGATGTCGGCGTCGGCCGCGGCATTGCGCCATTGCACCTGGGCGCCAGTGGTGGCGGCAAACAGCAGGGGTGTCGCAAAACTCAAACTGGCGGCGAGAACGATGGCGGCAAGTCTCATGGCGGCTTCCTTTGCAAGGCGAGCGATTTTGCGCCTGGCGACTCAGCTTGTGGGGGCCGGCGGTGTGTCATCCGTGGCGCCGTCGGGCGCGCCGAGCAGGCCTTGGGCTTGAGCATCGGTGTCGTCAAGCAAGGGCGTGGCCCGCGCCAAGGCCACCCAGGTGCCAAATGGCAAACCTGACGCCAGGCTTGATGCGCGGCGTGGTGCCGGCCGCAGCACCTCAAAGCCTGCCGGTAGTGCCAGCATCACACCGCACTCAAGCGGCACATCGCGGGCGTCGCCAATGCCCGGCGCCAGCACGTACCAGCACTGGCCGCTTATCTGCAGATAGGCTTGCCGTTTGGCGGCGTTGCGCAGGTCGCCCAGCAAGTCAGCGCGGTTGACCTTCACTTCATGAACGATGGGTTCAAGGTACGCCTCCACCGTGGTGTGACGAATGGAAAAAACATCCGGCATCGCCACCACCCAGCGCGCGTCTTCGTTCTCAACGCCCACGCGCGCACGCAGGCTCAAGCCGCGCCAGGCGATGCGCCCGGCGCGTTGCATCTCGCGCGCCACGCGCTCCACCAAATCTTCATGCTTGTTGCGCACGGCGCGGTTGCGTTGCAGCGTCACCGCCAGCAGGTTGATGCCGGCATCGCTCACGCGCACGGTCTCGCGGCCTTGCGCATCGGCGCGGCGTTCCAGCAGGCCGGCGGCCAGCAGTTCGAGTTCGATCATGTCCTGGCACGGCCAGCCGGCCGAGCGCCAGACTTCGCGCAGGCGGCGGTGGTGGGTGGCGGTGATGTTGGGTTGCATGCTGGTGCTACGCTGCCAGCCCCGGATGAACGTGGAGCTGAACATGGACGCCATCATCTCGCGCCGCGAAGCCCTTGTCGGTCTGGCCGCTTTCCAGGGCGGCCCCGACAAGGCGGCCCGGCTCACCGCCAGCGGCCAGAACGCAATCGGTCGAGTTGTCTGGCCTAACCGCGAAGTGCGTGTCCAACCGGCGCCCGGAAGCACGCCCCACCGCAAGCTCTACAGCGCGGAGCTTGATGGCGGCGGCAAGACGCTGGCCCGCACGGGGGCGGCTTGATGACACCCGCCCTGTGCGCCACCGACCACCACCCCTTCATGGGCGCCGATGTGCCCTGGCTGCTGGCGCAGCGCGCACGCACCCGGCGCGACCACCCGTTCATCGTGTGGGAGCCGTTTGCAGGCCCCGGCCTCACCTTCACCTACGGCGAATTTGCAGACCGCGTGGCACGCATTGCCGCTGGCTTGCAGCGCCGCGGCGTGGCCGCGGGCCAGGCCGTGCTCATCCACCTGGACAACAGCCCCGAAGCCCTGCTCGCCTGGTATGCCTGCGCCTGGGCCGGTGCGGTGGCCGTGACCACCAACACCCGCGCCAGCGACGATGAACTGACTTATTACGCCAGCCATTGCGGCGCCGTGGCCGGCATCACCCAGCCGCGCTATGCGCAGCGCGTGGCGCGGCACTGCACGGGCCTGCGCTGGCTGGCGGTGACCGATGGTGATCACGACGATGATGGCGAGCCAAACGGCACACTGCACAGGCCTGATCACAGACCTGATGCCGCCAGCCGCTTCGCCGCGCTTGATGGTGAGCCCGCGCCGCGCCGCGCACCCAATCCGCTGGCGCCATGCAGCGTGCAGTACACCTCGGGCACCACCTCGCGGCCCAAGGCTGTTTTGTGGACCCATGCCAATGCGCTTTGGGGCGCCAGCGTGAACGCGGTGCATGAAGACCTGCGCGCCCACGATGTTCACCTGGTTCACCTGCCGCTGTTCCACACCAACGCCCAGGCGTATTCGGTGCTGGCCTGCCTGTGGGTGGGCGCCACGGCGGTGGTGCTGCCGCGCTTTTCGGCCAGCCGGTTCTGGCCGGTGTCGTTGAAGCATCGCGCCAGCTGGACCTCACTGATCCCGTTTTGCAGCAAGGCCTTGATGGCACACGAAGTGCCTGCACGACATCACTACCGCCGCTGGGGCTCGGCCGTGTGCGCGCCGGCCAGCGACGCGCACTTTCGCGTCAACACCATGGGCTGGTGGGGCATGACGGAAACCATCACCCACGGCATCGTCAGCAGCGTGCACCTGCCCAGCCCCAGCCTGGCCATCGGCCGGCCCGCGGCCGAATACCGCATCGCCATCGTTGAAGACGACAGCCTGCCAGTGCGCCAGGCGCGCGCCGTTGAACCGGGCGGCGCAGGGCACTTGCTCATTCATGGCGTGCGCGGCTTGAGCCTGTTCCAGGAATACCTGGGCAACGCGCAAGCCACGGCTGAGAGCTTCGACGACGAAGGCTGGTTTCGCACCGGCGACCGCGTGCTGCTGCTGGAAGAAGGCTCCATTCAATTTGGCGACCGCAGCAAGGACATGCTCAAGGTGGGCGGCGAAAACGTGGCGGCATCAGAAATCGAGCGCGTGATCCTGGCCGTGCCCGGCGTGCATGAATGCGCCGTGGTGGCGCGCGCGCACCGCATGCTCGATGAAGTGCCGGTGGCCTTTGTGCTGCCGGTGGCGGGCTTGGCCGCGGATCAACGCGCCTCGCTGGCCGAATGCGCCATGGCAGCCTGCCGCACGCAACTGGCTGATTTCAAATGGCCGGCTGAGGTGCGCCTGGTGGATGCGTTGCCGCGCTCGCTGCTGGAGAAAGTGGCCAAGGCGGAATTGCGGCGGCTATTGGCAGCGCAGGGCTAACGTTTGATGTCATTGACCTCAAGCTGCCCTTTGAACTCTTCGACGAGAAGAAAACCAGGCTCTGGCCTGTTGGGCGAATTCAACAAGGCGACGCCGGAGCGAACGACCTTGGGGCGGGCAGGCGCGGCTTGAGCCACACCGGCCGCGCTGGGGGTTAACTCTCTTGAGTAGCGCGCTTCGCTCGATAGGATTCGCTGCGGTTTGCCCCTCATTCATCACAACCGCGCCGCGGCCACATTTCAAGCGGCCACGCGCCAGGTTGCCAACCCTTCGGAGAGTTCATGAGCACGCTTGACCTACAGGTTTCTCGTCGCGAATTCGTCACCGGCGCGGGAGCGTTGGCGGGCGCGCTGTCGGCGGGCGCTGCATTGCCGGCTTTTGCGCAGGCCAACGAAGTGAAGGTGGGCTTCTTGCTGCCGCTCACAGGCTCGTTCGCAGAGTCGGGCCAACTCATCAAGCTGGCGGTTGAAATGGCCATCGAAGAAATCAATGCCAGCGGCGGCATCAAGAGCCTCAAGGGCGCCAAGATGGTGGGCGTGTTCGGCAACTCCACCAACGTTGACGAGGCCAACACCGAAACCAACCGCCTGATTTCGCGCGACAAGGTGTCGGCCATCGTGGGCGCCTATTCGTCGGGCGCCACCATTTCCAGCACGGTGATTGCCGAGCGCAACAAGGTGCCCTATCTGGTGCCCAACGCACTGGCCGATGAAATCACCTCGCGCGGGCTGAAGTTCGTGTTCAAGACCGTGCCGCACTTTTCGCAATTTGCCATCAATTCCGGCGAACTGGTCACCCAGCTCAGCGGCGGCCAGGCCAAGACATGTGCCTTGGTGCGCGAGAACAATTTCTTCGGCAATGTGGTGTCGCGCGAGTTCAACAAACACATGGGCCACTTCAAGATCAACATCTTGAAGGACAACGTTTACCCCACCAACCCCACCACCTTTGAAGACGTGATTCTCGCGCTCAAACGCGACAACCCCGATGTCGTGTTTGCCGCGGGCGAACCCTCGTCCATCACCCTGCTGTTCAAGCAGATGGGTGAGCTCAAGTACTGGCCCAAGATGGGCTGGATCGGCCTGGGCGGCGGCTACACCAACCCCACCACCTGGGCCAACCTGGGCAAGCAGGGCGACGGCGTGATCGTGGTGAACGACTGGTTCCCCGACATCAAATTACCCGGCGCGAAGGAGACGAACGACCGCTTCAAAAAGCGTTCGGGCAACAAGGACATGCTGGGCAACAGCAACACCACCTACGCCGGTGTGCACATCCTGCGTGCGGCCATTGAAAAGGCCGCCTCGGCCGACGGCACCGCCATTCGCGACGCCCTGGCCGGGCTTGACTTGGTGATGGGCCCCCAGGCCTTCATGTACGAGCGGGTGAAGTTCGACGCCACCGGCTTCATGCCCCGCACCACCCTCGTGGCCGCCCAGGTCAACGGCGGGCAGTCGCGCGTCATTTGGCCCACGGCGTACCAAACCAGCAAGGCCGTGTGGCCTGTGGTGCGGTAGGGCGCCTGCTCAGTTTGATGTTTAGCCTTGCCGCCAGCCCGTGCTGGCGGCAACCCGCTTTGTGCGCAGCGAGGCCAGCCCATGACCATTGAAGTTCTGCTGCAGGCGGTGTTGCTGGGCCTGTTGCAAGGCGGCATCTATGCGCTGGTGGCCTGCGGGCTGACGCTCATCTACGGCGTCATGAAGGTGGTGAACTTCGCGCATGCCGAGTTCCTCACGCTGGGCATGTACCTGGCCATCACCGCCTTCAACCTGGGCGCGTCGCCCTATGTCATGGCGGCCTTCATCTTTGCGCTGGTGGCTGTGTTGGGCGCTTGTTTGCAGGGCCTGCTGATACGCCCGGCGCTGCAGCACCCGCAAATCAACCAGATGCTCATCACCATTGGCCTGTCGACCATGATGATTGGCACCATGCAATGGATCTGGGGGCCGAACAACCAGGTGCTCAAGCTGGCCTGGAGCGGTGAAGCGCTGCAACTGGGCGACATTCGGCTCACCTATGTGCGGCTCATCTCATTCGCCATGGCCGCGGCCATTGCCGGCACCGCCTGGTGGTTCTTGAAGCACACGCGCATCGGCATGGCCATGCGCGCCGCCTCACAAAACCCGCAGGCCGCGCGGTTGATGGGCATTGATGTGGCGCGCATCAACCTCGTGACTTTTGGCGTGGGCACCGGGCTGGCCGCGCTGGCCGGTGCGCTGATTGCGCCTGCCTTTTTTGCCAACCCCACCTTTGGCACTGACTACTTCATCTTGCCGGCGTTTGTGATCGTGGTGCTGGGCACCATGGGCAACTTTGCCGGTGCCCTGATTGGCGGCTTGATCATTGGCGTGGCCGAAGGCCTGGGCGGCCTGTTGCTGGGCCCGGCGCTGCGCCCGCTGGTGAGCCTGCTGCTGTTTGTGGTGGTGCTGCTGTTCTTGCCCAAAGGGCTGTTCAAGGGGCGCGTCACGTGACCCAAGCGATGCCCATGGCGCAGCACCCATGAAGCGGTTCATGTCTGATTGGGCCAATTGGCAATTGGCCGTGGCCCTGGCTTTTGTGCTGCTGTGCGCGCTGGGCGGCAGTTGGCTGCAATCAGACTATCTGCTGCAAGTGATGGTGCTGGCCGCCGTCTTCGCGGCCATGGGCACGGCCTGGGCCATTGCCGGTGGACTTTCCGGTTTGCTGCTGCTCGGCTACATCAGTTTCTTCGGCGTGGGCGCCTACCTCGATGGCCTGTTGTTCACCAAGTTTGGCGTCAACCCCTGGGTTTGCCTGGTGCTGGCCTTTTTTGCGGCGGCGGGCCTGGCCTGGGTGGTGTCGCGCGTGACGCTGCGCTTTGGCTTGGGTGAAGACTACTTCGCCATGTTCACCGTGGCCTTGTCGCAGGTGCTGAAGTACATCTTGCTGAATTGGGACTATGCCGGCGGCGCCACCGGCATCTACCTCACGGTGGTTGAAAACAACGCCGCCACGCTGAGCTTCGTCGATCGCAAGCCCTACCTGTACATCGCGCTGGCGCTGCTGGTGTTGGTGATCGTGGTGAACTGGGCGATTCAAAAATCACGCATGGGCTACTACCTGGCGGCGGTGCGTGAGAACGACCAGGCCGCCGAGGCGCTGGGCATCGATGGCAGCAAGGTCAAGACGCAGGCCATGATGATCAGCGGCGGCCTGGCCGGCAGCCTGGGCGCGTTTTATACGCAGTTCGCCACCTTCATCGACCCCAAGCAGGTGTTCAACCTGGCCACCAACTTCGAGATGCTGCTCGGCCCCGTGCTGGGCGGGCGCTTGAGCATCATCGGCCCGGTGTTCGGCGCCTCGTTCCTGAAGCCCATGCAAGACTTTTTGCGCGGCTGGCTCGGCGGCGAGGCCGACGCGCTGTACCTCATCTTGTATGGCGCGGTGCTGGCCATCGGCATCCTGCTTTTGCCCAAAGGCGCGGCAAGTTATGTCGAACGTTGGCACCGGCGGCGTTACGACACCAGCGCGACCCGGGAAAGGGGCCAACCATGACGGCACTGCTGCGCGTGCAGGGCCTGACCAAACGATTCGGCGGCCTCACCGCGGTAGACGACGTGAGCTTTGAAGTGCCGGCCGGGCGCATCGTGGGCGTGATTGGGCCCAATGGTTCGGGCAAGACCACGCTGTTCGCCAACGTGTCGGGTTTTCAAACGCCACAGGCCGGCCAGGTGTGGTTTGAAGGCCGCAACGTCACCGGCCTCAAGCCTTCGGCGCTGTGTGCGCTGGGCATTGCACGCACCTTTCAAATCGTGCAGCCCTTTGCCGGCCTGAGTGTGTTTGACAACATCGTCACCGGCGCCCTGCGTGGCGGCCGCACGCCGCTGGCGCAGGCCAAGACCAAGGCTGCCGAGGTGATGGCGTTGTGCGGCCTGGCGCCCGTGGCCCGCCAGTTGGCCGGTGCCTTGCCCATTGCCGGGCGCAAGCGCCTGGAAGTGGCCCGCGCCGTGGCCACCCAACCCAAGTTGCTGTTGCTCGATGAAGTCATGGCCGGCCTGCGGCCCACCGAGGTGGATGAAGCCATCACCCTGGTGCGCCTCATTCGCGACAGCGGCGTGACGGTGATCCTGGTCGAGCATCTGATGCGCGCGGTGATGGCGCTGAGCGAAGAGCTGCTGGTGCTGCAACAAGGCAAGCTCATCGCGCGCGGCGCTGCGCGCGAGGTGGTGAACCGGCCCGATGTCATCAGCGCCTATTTTGGTGTGGCCAAGCCGGCCACTGTGGGCGGTGCGGCCGCAGCGGGCGGCGCGGGCGACGCTGCTGCGGGCCAAGGTGCAAGCCATGCTTGAACTGCGCGGTGTACAGGCCGGTTATGACGCACTCAATGTGCTGTGGGGCGTTGACATGCACATTCGCGCCGGCGAACTGGTGGCGGTCATTGGGCCCAATGGCGCCGGCAAGTCCACCCTCATCAACACCATTTCGGGCCTGGTTGCCACCACCGGCGGCAGCATTCAGTTTGCCGGCCAAGCGGTGGCGGCCAGCGCGGAAGCGCGGGTGCGCGCCGGCATCATCCAAAGCCCTGAAGGCCGCAAACTCTTCCCTGAAATGACGGTGGAAGAAAACCTGCTGATGGGGGCCTACACCCGGCGCGACCGCCAGGCCGTGGCCGGCAGCGTGGCGGAAGTGTTTGCGCTCTTTCCCATCCTGCAAGAACGGCGCCGGCAGATTGCCAGCACCTTGTCGGGCGGCCAGCAGCAAATGGTGGCCATCGGCCGTGCGCTGATGGCCAAACCCAAGCTGTTGATGCTGGACGAGCCCTCGCTGGGCCTGGCGCCGATTGTGGTGAACGAGGTGTTTGCACTGCTGCAACGCATTCATGCTGCCGGCATGACGATTCTGTTGGTCGAACAAAACGTACATCAAACGCTGGAGATTGCCGACCGCGCCTATGTGCTTGAAAACGGCCGCATCGCGCTGCAGGGCACAGGCGCCGAGGTGCTGCATAACCCGCACATGAAGACGGCGTACCTCGGGCACTGACACCGGCTTGGGGGAAGGGTGCGGTCAGGAGAGATGCGAGCCTGGCCTCGCTGCGCAATCGCGCACGAAGCGCCAGGCGCAGGCCCTCCTCGATCAGCGCCTTGCCCCCTCGGCCTTGCTTCAGATTTCGCTGGCCACAGGATCACGCACATCCAGAAAGTCAAACTTCTTGAAGTCCCGATCATGCGTGTACAGCGTGCGTATGCCGTGCTGGTGCAGCACGGCAGCCAGATGCGCATCAGGCACCAAATTGCCGCGCGTGGGCACACCCTGCGTGATGCCCTGGTACACCGCCAGGAAGCCCTCGCCCTCGCTGAGCGCGCGGCAATGCGGCAGCGTCAACAGGGCCTGAATGTTCTGCATGGCTTCGGCCGGCGTCAGCGGCTTGTCAAAGATGGACGCATGCGTTGCGATCCGCAAGTAGCTCATCACGGTAAGCCAGGCCACATAAAACAACTCGCGGCGGCCTGCGCACTGGGCCAGAAACGCCACGGCTTTGCCGTGCAGCGGGCTGCTTTTGTCTGATGCGTACAGCAAGATGTTGACGTCAATGCCGTAGCTCATCGGCGCGGCTCATCCATGGCGTCCAGCAAGGCCTGCTTGTCCGCCAGATCGACCCGCGCGCGCATGGGTTTGGCTAGCCACTGAAAACCTGGCTCTGGTGCGGCTGCGGCCTTGCCTCGCGAC
This sequence comes from Burkholderiales bacterium, assembly GCA_043760085.1. Lineage (GTDB taxonomy): Bacteria > Pseudomonadota > Gammaproteobacteria > Burkholderiales > Burkholderiaceae_C > Rubrivivax. Next base: position 651 of record JAYUPO010000431.1, on the reverse strand, counting down.
AAGGCCAGTGACTGCGCCAGCAGGTCTGAAACCAGCCGCCCGAGAGACTTGCCCTGGCTTGCTTGCAGGCGTTTGATCTCGGCGAGGATGGGGTCGTCGATGTCGATGGTGGTGCGCATGATGCGTGATGCTAAAGTCTTCTGCATCAGGTGTCAAAGCGGGCCGGGTTGGCCATCATGGCGCATGAATGAAGCGGGCGAGTGGGTGCCCCAAAACGCTTATTGCCACTTGCCTCGCAGGCGCCAAAGCCATGCAAGTCGCTCGACTACTGAATCACCTCATCAGCGGCCAGCAGCAGCGCCTTCGGCATCGTGATGCCGAGTGCCACGGCTGTTTTCAGGTTGATGACGAATTCGAACCGCGTCGGTTGCTCGATCGGCAGCTCGCCCGGCTTGGCGCCCTTGAGGATCTTGTCGACATACTGCGCCGCACGCGCTTCAGCCTCGGCCAGGTTGGTGCCGTACGACATCAGCCCGCCGGAATCGGTGAACTGGCGCAGCCCGAAGAGGGTGGGCAGTCGCGCACGCGCGGCGAACGCGATGATGCGATCTCGGTTGCCGATGTTCACCGGCGTGTCGGCGCACCAGATCGCGTCGGGCCGTGTTTGCGACGTGGTGCGCGACATGGCCACCAAGGCGGCGTCGAGGTCTT
>JAYUPO010000430.1:0-3027 GCA_043760085.1 Burkholderiales bacterium | reverse complement strand
GTTCGTGAACGTGACAGCCGTTTCCGGCAAAGCCGCAGATTATAGACGCAGCTGGTGAGCCGACTGGCCTCACTCAGCTTGTGTCACTCAGCTTGCTGTTCCAGGAAGCGCTGCGCGTCCAGTGCCGCCATGCAGCCGGTGCCGGCGCTGGTGATGGCTTGGCGGTAGACGTGGTCTTGCACGTCGCCGGAAGCGAAAACACCGTCGATGCTGGTCATGGTGGCCAGGCCGGACAGGCCCGCGCGCGTAATGATGTAGCCGTCCTTCATCTCCAACTGGCCCTTGAACAAGTCGGTGTTGGGTTGGTGGCCGATGGCGATGAAACAGCCCTTCAAGGTCAGTACGGTCGTGGCGCCACCTTGGGTGGCTTTCAAGCGCACGCCGGTCACGCCGGAGGCATCGCCCAACACTTCATCGAGCGTGTGCCACAGGTGCAATTGCATCTTGCCGCTGGCCACTTTGGACATCAGCTTGTCGATCAGGATGGCTTCGGCACGGAACTTGTCGCGCCGGTGCACCAGGTGCACTTTCGAAGCGATGTTCGACAAGTACAGCGCTTCTTCCACCGCCGTGTTGCCGCCGCCCACGACGCAGACTTCCTGGTCGCGGTAGAAAAAGCCGTCGCAGGTGGCGCAGCCGCTCACCCCACGGCCCATGAACGCTGCTTCGCTGGGCAGGCCCAGATATTTGGCGCTCGCGCCGGTGGCCAGCACCAGCGCGTCGCAGGTGTAGGCGCCGTTGTCGCCGCGCAGCTTGAACGGCCGCGCGCCCAGGTCAGCTTCGTTGATGTGGTCAAAGACGATGCGGGTGTCAAAACGCTCGGCATGCTTTTGAAAACGTTCCATCAACTCGGGCCCCTGCACGCCATCGACGTCGGCCGGCCAGTTGTCCACGTCGGTGGTCGTCATCAGTTGCCCACCCTGGGCCATGCCGGTGATGAGCATCGGCTTCAGGTTGGCGCGCGCTGCATAGATGGCCGCGGTGTAGCCGGCTGGGCCGGACCCCAGGATCAAGACGCGGGCGTGCGTGGTGGTGGTCATTTTTGGGAGGCATGCAAGAGTGGTTGGCCGGCGCCAGGCAGCGCACTGGGGGGTAGATTGACCTTTGTTCCACTGTTACAAGGGCGGCCAATCGGCACAATATGTGAATTCTAGTGACCGCGGTTCAACCGCCGCGGTCGGCGTTGAATCAACCACTGTGGAAGGACTGTCGATGTCCCTGATGTCCAACCTGGACCTGATCCGTCGGGTGCCGCTGTTTTCCTTGCTCACCAACGACCAGGCGCAAGCAGTGGCAGACGGCATCGTCAAGCGCCGCTTTCGCCGCGGCGAGCTCGTGGTCGAGCAAGGCCGCAAGACGAATTCGCTGTTCATCCTGCTCAATGGCCGCGCACGCGTGCTCACGGCCGACAACCGTGGCCGTGAAGTGATATTGGCCGTGCTGGAAGCGGGCGACTACGTGGGCGAAATGAGCCTGATCGACAACGAGTCGCATTCGGCCACGGTGCGCGCCGAAGTGCAGTGCGACATGCTGGTGCTGTCAAGGGCGGACTTCTCGCGCTGCCTGCCCGAGAACACCACCCTCAGCTACGCCATCATGCGCGGCCTGGTGCGCCGCCTGCGCAATGCCGACCGGCAGATCGAATCGCTCGCCTTGCTCGACGTCTATGGTCGCGTGGCGCGCACGCTGCTCGACATGGCCGAAGACGACAACGGCGTCAAGATCATCCGCCACAAGGTTTCGCGCCAGGACATGGCCAAGGTCGTTGGCGCGTCGCGCGAAATGGTCAGCCGCGTGATGAAGGATCTGGAAGAACGCGGCGTCATCGAAACACAGGAAGACAGCTCGGTGATCCTGAAGGAACGCCTGACCACTGATTGAACCGCAGTGCGGCGTCGGGTTGGCCGTTCAGGCCATACTCGCGCCCATGAGTTTCCCCCTCGGTTCATTGAGCGCCGAAGGCGCCCCACCCACCTACACCCGCGGCCGCGCCCGGCCCACCGCCACGCTGGCCGCACCGGCCCCGCGCTGGCACTTGCAGGCCGGCTTGTTGATCGGCGGCGCGCTGTGGCTGCTGCTGCTGATTGCCCTGGCCACGCACAGCGCGCACGACCCGGGCTTTTCGAGTTCCGGGTCTGGCGCGCCGCTGCGCAACGCCGCCGGGCCGGTGGGCGCCTGGTTGTCCGACGTGGCCTATGCGTTGTTCGGTTTTTCCGCCTGGCTGCTGCTGCTTGTTGGCTTGCGCCAGTGGCTGGCGGCATTGGCCCGCTTGTTGCGCCAGGGCCAGGTGCAGCCTGTGTACACACCGGTTAAGGCAGCGCAGCGCTGGCTGTTCTGGGCCGGCGTGGTGCTGCTCATGGCCGCGGCCTGCGCGCTCGAGTCGACCCGCCTGTACCGCTGGGAGACGCACCTCACGGGCGGCCATGCCGGTGGCGTGGTCGGTTATGCCTTGGGCGCGGTGTCCACGCGCTGGCTGGGCTTTGCCGGCTCGGGCGTGGTGTGGATCGCCGCGCTGGTGGCCGGGTTGGCGATGGCGTTGCAGTTTTCATGGCTGGAATGTGCCGACTGGCTCGGCGCGCGCATCGACTCCCTGCGCGAACGGCTGCAAGAGCGCCGGCAAGCGCAGGAAGATCGCCGCATCGGCGAGCGGGCCACGCTGGAACGCGAACTGGTGGTGGAAGAAGACCGTCTGCATGAGCAGCAGGTGCATGAGCCGCACGAGCCCTTGTTGATCGAGCCGCCGGTGTTGCTCGTGCCTGAGTCAAAGCGCGTCATCAAAGAGCGCCAGAAGCCGCTGTTCGCTGAACTCGAAGACACCCGCTTGCCGCAAGTGGAGTTGCTCGATGCCGCACCGGCGCGCAGCGAAACGGTCACGCCCGAATCGCTGGAAATGACCTCGCGCATGATCGAGAAGAAGTTGAAGGACTTCGGCGTGGAAGTGCGCGTGGTGGCAGCCTCGCCCGGCCCGGTGATCACGCGCTACGAGATCGAGCCGGCCACCGGCGTCAAGGGTTCGCAGGTGATGGG
>JAYUPO010000429.1:0-3027 GCA_043760085.1 Burkholderiales bacterium | reverse complement strand
CGCTGAACGCTGCGTTTGCCGGCACGGCGGGTGCCGGGCGCGACTCCGAGGCCACCATCCGCCCGAAGATCGCCGGGGTTGATTTGTGGCTGGCCTTCGTGGGCATACCGCAGGCCGGCCGCAACTTGCTTGATGCGCCACGCTGGCGCGAGGTGCGCGCATTGCGCGAGCAAGGCGTGCCGGTCTTGATGGCGCTGGATGGTGGCCGCTACGGCCTGGTGGAGCCCGGCGCCGCGGCCAGCGGCCAACGCGGCGCCACGCTGAGCCTGACGCAAAACGGCCGCCGTTTCGTGCTGGAGCCGGTGGTGTGGCAAAAGGGCCTGCGCATGTCGGGCCAGCACTCGGGCGTATCGGGCACCTCGGTGCCGCGTTACTTCAAGGTTGTTGCAACAGACGGCGGCGCCGCGCTGGATGCGTGGCAACCGGTGGCGATGGAGCTTTCGGTTTGGCGGCGCGCTGGAGAGGCAAGCGGTGGCACCACCAGCATTGCCAGCAGCGACGCGCCGGGCGACATTGCCCGTGCCGGCTTCAAGCGCCTGTTCAGCATTGCGCAGGCCGAAGACTTTCGCCCGCAGACCGAAACGCCAAAATGGCTGGAGCCCTGGGGCCAGCGGCAAACCGATCTGCTCATACTTGGCGCCAGCCTGTTGGTGTTGACCGCAGGCTTGGTGTGGCAGCGCCACACAGCCGCCAGCGCGCAGCGCCTGCGCGGCTTTCGCATCGCCTTCCTGCTGTTCACGTTGGTGTTCATTGGCTGGTACGCGCAGGGCCAGCTCACCATCGTGAGCCTCACCTCAATGGTTGAAGCGCTGGCCGCCGGGCGCAGCGCCGAATTCCTGCTCGCTGACCCCATGGCCGTCGTCCTGTGGATCTTCACGTTTGCCAGCCTGCTCGTCTGGGGCCGCGGCACGTTCTGCGGCTGGCTGTGCCCCTTCGGCGCCTTGCAAGAGCTGGTGTCGCTGTTGGCAAGCCGGCTGGGCTGGGCGCAGCGGCGCTTGCGCCTGCGCACCGACCGGTGGCTCAAGCGTTTGAAGTACGGCGTGCTGGCCTTGCTGCTGGGCACCGCGGCCGTGGCCTCACCGCTGACCGACACGCTGGTGGAAGTGGAGCCCTTCAAAACCGCCATCAGCCTGCACTTCCAGCGCGAATGGCCGTACCTGCTGTTCGCCGTGGCCTGCCTGCTGCTGGGCCTGTTTGTCTACCGCGGCTACTGCCGCTACATCTGCCCGCTGGGCGCCGCGCTGGCCGTGCTGGGCCGCGTGCGCATCTTCAACTGGATACCGCGCCGCAGCGAATGCGGCACGCCCTGCCAGACCTGCCGCCACCGCTGCGAATACCAGGCCATCGCCCCGGCCGGCAAGGTGGACTACGCCGAGTGCTTTCAATGCCTGGACTGCGTGCAAACGCATGACGACCCGAAGGCCTGCCTGCCGCTGGTGCTGCAGCACAAGGGCCGCACGATCCCGATACGCGCGCTGCCGGCTACAGCATGAAACAAGCCACACGGCGTGATGTGTTGCGCCTGGCCTGGGGGCTGGGCGCCGCGATGGGGCCAGCACTGGCAGCGCGTGCGGCCAAGCCGGCGGCGCTGCACTGGCACGAAACCGCCCTGCTCGCCTTCGGCACCACCGTATGGTTGCGGGCTGCACATTCAGATGAGCGGGTGGCGCAACGCGGTGTGGCCGCGGCAGCCGCGGCCGTGCAGCGCGTGGATCAACTCATGAGCCTGTTCCGGCCCGACAGCGAAATCGTGCGCCTGAACCGCCACGGCGTGTTGCATGCCCCCGCCGATGAACTGCTGCGCGTGCTGCGCCTGGCGCGGCAAGTGGCGCAGGCCAGCGGCGGCCTGTTCGACCCCACCGTGCAGCCGCTGTGGCAACTTTGGCAGCAAGCCACGCGCGCGCAGCGCCGCCCGCAGCCGGCCGAGCTGCGCGCCGCGCTGGTACAGGTGGGCTGGCAGGGCCTGCACATCACGCCACAACGCATTGCTTTCAACCGGCCGGGCATGGCGCTCACGCTGAACGGCATCGCTCAAGGTTTCGCTGCCGACGAAGCCGCGGCGGCCCTGCGCCAGCACGGCATCGAGCATGCGCTGCTGCAAACCGGCGAGTGGCTGCCGCTGGGGCAGCCCGGTTCAGGCGAACGTTGGCAACTCGGCGTGGCCAACCCACGTCGCGCGCAAGATGTGCTGGCCACCATCGTCGCGGACGGCCGCGCCATCGCTTGCTCGTCTGACGACAAGATGAGCTTCAGCGCCGACCAGCGCGATCACCACATCCTCGATCCACGCAGCGGTTATTCGCCGGCGCAGCTTGCCTGCGTGGTGGTGCTGGCGCCAAGCTGCGCGCTGGCCGATGCGCTGACCAAGCCGCTGTTCATGGGCAGCGCGGCGCAGGCACTGGCCCTGGCCAAGCACTGGCAAGTGGACGTGGTGGCCCTGGCCAAAAGCGGCCACATGGTCGCCAGCCCTGGTGTCAAGTTGCAGGCCCCATCGCGGTAAGGCGGCCCGCCTTGACATGCCTTGACATGCCTTGACAGAGGCAACGCTTGCTTTTTGCTGCCTGACCTACCGCCCACAGGGGCGGCCGCCGAAGACGAGGAGCCAGTCGGGCCATGGGCTCAACGGGCAAGATAGTAGAGCCACGGATCGCGCAAGCCGTGGGCCGCGGGGCCCGGTTCATGCATCAACCCACGCTGGCAGAACACCTGGCACGCATCGAAGCCGGCCTGTTGTGTTTGCGCCAGGTGTTCTGCCGGGCGCGCGTAGTACAGCTCGCCGAAGTGCGGCGGCTCGCACAGCATGGCCTGCGCCAAGCCACGGGTACGGGCAACGTCGTTACGGCTGCGCATCAGGCGGCGGTGCTGGGTGTCCCCCCACCAGGTGCGCAGCGTGCCGCGGCGCGGCAGCAGCCCGGGGCTGTCGAACCAGTTCAGGTTGTGCGACGAATAAATGAAGGCGCCACCCGTGCGCAGCACCCGGCGGCATTCGCGCAAGGCGGCCGGGCGCAACGCCGGTGGCACGTGGTC
>JAYUPO010000428.1:0-7769 GCA_043760085.1 Burkholderiales bacterium | reverse complement strand
CCAGCGACCTGCTCAAGGCCGGCAAGGCCAAAGAGGCGCTGGCCAGGGTGCGCGAGGCCGATGCCGTGGGCGGCAAGACCGTGGCCGAGCAGTTGCTGGTCGACCGCATGAAGGCCGCTGCGGCGCAGCGCGCCGGCGAATCGGCCACGGCCATCGCCGCACTGGAATCCATCTACGCCAAGGTGGGCGGCGGCGAGCAGGGGCAAATTGCCGAGCAGTTGGCATCGGCCTTCGCCCAGATCAAGAACAACGCCAAGGCCAGCGAATGGGTCAACCGCGCCGTGCAGGCCGGCAACAACGGCGCGGGCGTGCGCCAGTTGCAGGCGTACTTGCAATCGTCCAGCGGCGACTATGCCGCCATCGCGCGCGACAGCGGCGCGGCCGTGCAGGCCGCCGAGCAGGCCGGCCGCCGCCCCGATGAAGGCGACCTGCTGCGCCTGGCCGATGCCCAGCAGCGCACCGGCAACATGAATGGTTACGGCAGCACGCTGGAAAAGCTGCTGGCCCATTACCCGAAGAAGGACTACTGGAACGCTTACCTCGGCCGCCTGCCGCGCAAGCCAGGGTTTTCTGATCGCTTCTCGCTCGACGTGATGCGCCTGCGGCTGGCCTCCGGCACGCTGACCAGGACCGAAGACTTCATGGAAATGGCACAACTGTCCTTGCAGGCCGGCCTGGCCACCGAAGGCCTGAAGATCGTTGAAAAAGGCTTCACCGCCGGCGCCCTGGGCACCGGGCCCGAAGCCGAGCGCCACAAGCGGCTGCGCGACCTGGCCGTGAAGAAAGAAGCCGAGAGCAAGGCCGGCATTGCCGCGCAAGCGGTTGACGCGGCCACGGCCAAGAACGGCAACGACCTGGTTCGCGTGGGCTATGCCTACGCCAGCATGGGCCAGGCCGAACAAGGCATCAAGCTCATCGAGCAAGGCATCGCCAAGGGCGGCTTGACCAAACCTGAAGATGCCAAGCTGCGCCTGGGCCTGGCCATGCTGCAGTCGCCCAAGCACAAGGCCAAGGCCACGCAGGTGCTGCGCAGCATTCAGGGCACTGACGGCGCCGCCGAGATCGGGCGTCTGTGGGCCGTGCTCGGGGTGGCGGGCTGAACCTGGCCGGCGCAGCTGCAGCGTTCGCGTGACCGACGCTGACATCCGCTTCGGCCTGCGCGGGCGGCGCTACATCGTCACCGGCGGGGCGCAGGGCATCGGCGCCGCATGCGCGCGGCTGCTGGCCCGCGAAGGCGCCAGTGTGGCGATCTGGGACGTGGCCAGCGCCGCCGGCCAGGCCTGCGCCGCCGAGTTGCGCTCGCGCGGCGCGGCGGTGCTGTTCCAGCAGTGCGATGTGGCCGTTGCGGCGCAGGTGCACACCGCCCTGGCCGCTACCGTGGCGCAATTCGGTGGCGTTGACGGCCTGGTCAACAACGCCGGCATCTTCAAGGCCGCCAACTTCCTTGACATCACCGAAGCCGACTGGGACGCCGTGCTCGGCGTCAACCTCAAGGGCGCGTTCCTGGTGGCGCAGGCGGTGGCCAAACAGCTGGTTGCACAGGGCACGCCGGGCGCGGTCGTCAACCTGAGTTCGGTCAACGCCACGCTGGCCATTCCCAACATCGCCAGCTACAACGTCAGCAAGGGCGGCATCAACCAGCTCACGCGCGTGATGGCCCTGGCCCTGGCCGACCAGCACATCCGCGTGAATGCCGTGGCGCCGGGAACGATTGCCACCGAGCTGGCCGCGCAAGCCGTGCTCGGCAGCCCCGAGGCGCGCGAACGCATCCTGAGCCGCACGCCGCTGCGCCGCCTGGGCCAGCCCGAAGAAGTGGCGCAGGCCGTGGCCTATTTGCTCAGCGACGCGGCCAGCTACATCACCGGCGAGATCGTGGTCGTTGATGGCGGGCGCATGGCGCTGAACTACACCGTGCCGCCGGCCTCGGCCGCTTGAACCGCGCCTTGGGGTGGCACACTGCATGCCCCGTTCAGCACACCGCAAACACCATGCTCATCCTTCACACCATGCTGCGCGTGGGCCACTTGCAGCGCGCCATCGACTTCTACACCCAGGTTCTGGGCATGACCCTGCTACGCACCACGCAGCGGCCCGAGCAGAAATACGACCTGGCCTTCGTGGGCTACGGCAGCAACCCCGCGCATGCCGAGATCGAGCTGACCTACAACTATGGCGTCGAGAAGTACGAGTTGGGCAGCGCCTTCGGCCATATCGCCATCGGCGTGGCCGACGTGGCGGCCACCTGCGCGGCGGTGCGTGAGCGCGCCGCGGCGCTGGGCGGGGCGATCACGCGCGAGCCGGGGCCGGTAAAGGGCGGCAGCACGGTGATCGCCTTCATCACCGACCCCGACGGCTACAAGATCGAACTGATCCAACGCGGCTGACACCGCCTGACCTTATCAAGTCAGCCCGCGATGTACCTGCCAAAACATTTCGATCAACCGGACAGTGCTGCCTGGCACGCCCTGGCCGCCGCCCACCCCTTTGCCACCCTGGTGTGGCAGGGGCCAGACGGCCTGCATGCCGAGCACCTGCCGCTGCTGTGGGATGCCGATGGCGGCGCGCACGGCACGCTGCGCGGCCATGTGGCGCGCGCCAATCCGGTGTGGCAAGGCGCGGCGGGGCAGGTGGTGATGGTGGTGTTCCAGGGGCCGCAGGGGTACATCTCACCGTCTTGGTACCCCAGCAAATCCGCCACCGCCAAGGTGGTGCCGACATGGAACTATGCGGTGGTGCAGGCGCACGGCGTGTTGAACGCGGTGGAAGATGCCACCTGGCTGCACGCCCTGGTCGAGCGACTCACCAACACTCAAGAAGGCGCACGCGCCCACCCCTGGCGGGTGAGCGACGCCCCGGCTGACTACATCGATGCCATGAAGGCCGCCATCGTCGGCATCGAGATTCCCGTGCAGCGCGTGCAGGCCAAGTTCAAACTGAGCCAGAACCGCAGCCCGGCCGACGTGGCGGGTGTGGTGGCCGGGTTGACCGGTGAAGGCAGCGACGCTGCGCGCAGCCTGGCGCAGCGCATGACCAAACCGGGCGCTTAAGCACGCCCCCAGACCTGTCGCTGCGCGCCAGGCCCCCCGACGGGGATGAGCAAAGTGGCAGAGCCACATTTGCTCATGCGGACAAAGTGGCCACAGCCTCGCGCGCCAGGCGTGTGATGCGCTCGAAGTCGCCGCTGTCCAGCGCATCGGCCGGCGTCAACCACGAGCCGCCGCAGACCTTCACATTCGGCAGGCTCAGGTACTGCCGGGCGTTATCAAGGCTGATGCCGCCGGTGGGGCAGAACACCACGTCGGCAAACGGCCCGGCCAGGGCTTTGAGCAGCGGCACACCGCCCACCGCGCTGGCCGGAAAGAGTTTCAGGAAGCTGTAGCCCGCGGCGTTGGCGGCCATCACCTCACCAGCCGTGGCCACACCGGGCAGCAAGGCCAGGCCTTCGCGCTGGCAGGCGTCTGCGATCTCGCGCGTGAACCCCGGGCTGACGCCGAACTGGCAGCCGGCATCACGCGCGGCGCGCACATCGGCTGCCGTGCGCAGCGTGCCGGCGCCCAGAATCGCCTCGGGCACTTCCTGCGCAATGGCGCGCATGCACGCCAGCGCCACCGGCGTGCGCAGCGTCACTTCGAGCACGCGCACGCCGCCGGCCAGCAGCGCACGCGCCATGGGCACGGCGTCAGCCACGCGCTGCAACACGATGACCGGAATCACCGGCCCATGATTCGCCAATTCAAGCGGGTTGATCATCATCTTCACATCCAGGTGCAGGCGCCCTCTTCGGCGCTGGTGACGTTGCGGCGCATGCCGGCAAAGAGTTCACGGCCCAGGCCGTGGGCGTTGTCCTGCGCCTGTTCGGGCGGCATGGTGGCGGCTTCGCGTGCGGCCCAATCGGCGTCAGCCACCAAGGCTTGCAGCGTGCCGGCGACGGCGTCCAGGCGAACCACGTCGCCATCACGCAGCTTGGCCAAGGCGCCACCGGCCAGAGCCTCGGGGCTGACATGAATGGCCGCCGGCACCTTGCCCGAAGCGCCGCTCATCCGCCCATCGGTCACCAGCGCCACCTTGAAGCCCTTGTTCTGCAACACCGCCAACGGCGGCGTGAGCTTGTGCAGCTCGGGCATGCCATTGGCCTGCGGGCCCTGGAAGCGCACCACGGCCACCAGGTCGCGTTCCAGCTCGCCGGCGGCGAAGGCCCTGAGCAGATCGGCCTGGCCGTTGAACACCCGGGCCGGGGCTTCGATGATGTGGTGTGCATCGGGCACGGCCGAAACCTTGATCACGGCGCGGCCCAGGTTGCCGCGCAGCAGCTTGAGCCCGCCACTGGCCGCAAACGGCGCGGCGGCGCTGCGCACGATGGTGGTGTCGGGGCTGTCGGGAGGCAGCGGGTTCCAAACGAGCTTGCCGCCGTGCTGCGTTGGCACGGTGGTGTAGGCACGCAGGCCTGTGGGCGCAACGGTGGCCACGTCGGCGTGCAGGTAGCCGGCGTCGAGCAACTCGCGCAGCACGAACGCCGGGCCGCCGGCAGACTGGAACTGGTTCACGTCGGCGCTGCCGTTGGGGTAGACGCGGGCCAGCAAGGGCACGGCGGCGGAAAGCTCGGAAAAGTCACTCCAATCAATAACAATGCCCGCCGCGCACGCCACCGCCACCCAATGGATGAGGTGATTGGTGGAGCCGCCCGTGGCCAGCAAGGCGACCATGGCGTTGATGATGACGCGCTCATCCACCAGGCGGCCGATCGGCGTGTAGCGCTGGGCTTGGGTGATGGCCAGCACGCTGCTCACCGCCTGGCGCGACAGCGCTTCGCGCAGGCCCGACAGCGCCGGCGCGAAGGCCGCGCCGGGCACATGCAGGCCCATGGCCTCGAGCAACATCTGGTTGCTGTTGGCCGTGCCGTAGAAAGTGCAGGTGCCCTGGCCGTGATAGGCCGCGCTCTCGGCTTGCAGCAGTTCCGCACGCCCCACCAGGCCTTGCGCATGGCGCTCACGCACTTTGGACTTGGCCTGGTTCGACAAGCCCGTGCCCATGGGCCCGGCCGGCACGAAAACGCAGGGCAGGTGCCCGAAGTGCAGCGCGCCGATCAACAGACCCGGCACGATCTTGTCGCACACGCCGAGCAACAACACGGCGTCGAACACATCGTGCGTCAGGGCCACGGCCGTGGCCATGGCGATCGTGTCGCGCGAGAACAGGCTTAGCTCCATGCCCGGCTGGCCTTGAGTGACGCCGTCGCACATGGCCGGCACGCCGCCGGCCACTTGCACCGTGGCGCCCTGCTCGCGCGCCACCTCGCGCACCAGCGCAGGCGTGGCTTCATACGGCGCATGCGCCGACAACATGTCGTTGTACGAGGTGACGATGCCGATGTGCGGCGCACGCTGCGCCACGACCTTCAGCTTGTCGTTGGCCGGCAGCGCGGCAAAGGCATGCGCCACGTTGGCGCAGCCCAGGCGCTCGCTGCCGCGCGGGCGGTTCAGCCAATGGTCGATGCGCGCCAGGTAGGCGCTGCGGCGGGCCGCGCTGCGCGCCACCACGCGCGCCGTGACAGCCGCCAGCGTGGCATTCAGGGGCGGCAAGGGCTCAGGTTGGTAACTCATATTTCAATTATCAAGTAACTTAATTACATGGTCAATTGCCGCTTTTCGTTCCTGCCATGGCGCCGCCTCGCGCACACAGCGGCCAGGCAGGTTGCTGCACCCGATTTGGCCCGCACCGGGCCGCGCGGCGGCTAAGATGAAGCGGCACTTTGCCCCCCATACATCGCTACGAAGGACAGCGCTTGCGCGGGGTGGGCTCAAGTCAGATGAAGAACACGAGACCCGCGCCGCCAAGCAGTGCGCCGATGACCGAACCCCCCTACCACTCGCTGCGCGAGCGTGACCCTGCACCGCTGCTGCACCAGGCCCGCGCCGAGTGGGGCGGCCGCAGTGACCTGTGGGTGTTTGGCTATGCCTCGTTGATCTGGCGCCCGGAGTTCGAGTTCACCGAACACCGGGCGGCCTGGGTACATGGCTGGCACCGCGCTTTGCGCATGCGCTCGCGCGTGAACCGCGGCACGCCCGAACAGCCCGGGCTGGTGTTTGCCTTGCTGCCAGGGGGCTCGTGCCGCGGCGTGGTCTACCGCGTGCCGCGCGCGCGTGCCGGCGCTGAACTGGCCCGCCTGTGGCAGCGCGAAATGCCCACCGGTGTGTACGACGCGCGCTGGCTGCGCACGCGCACGGCGCATGGCGATGTGCAGGCCCTGGCCTTCACCTTGAGCCGGCGCAGCGCCAGCCACCTGGGCCGCTTGCCCGATGAACAGATGCTGCACATCTTGCGCCACGCACGCGGCCGTTATGGCACGACGCTCGACTACCTGAAGGAAACCGCGCACGCCCTGACCCAGCATGGCGTGCACGACCGCGAGATCGCGCGCCTGATGGCGCTGGCCCGGCGCTACGGTTTGCTGTGAGCCAGGGCCTGGTTCGCCCCCAAGGCCGCGCCGTACGTGGCGCGCACGCGCTCCAAATCAGCCTGGGTGTCGATGTCGAGCAGCACGCCGGGGTCGTCGAGCTCCACGCCGCTGGCTGGATAGCGCGCCACGATGCGCCGTGCGCCTTCGTCGCTGGCCAAGGCGGTGAGTTCCGAATACAGCTCGGCGGCAAAGGCCACCGGGTGGCCGCGCCGGCCGCGGTATTGGGCATACGCCACGGGGTGCTCGGCCAGCGCCGCCGCCACCGCCAGCACGCTGGCCGGGCGCACCAAGGGCATGTCGGCCGGCAGCAGCAACCAGCCCGATGAATGGGCCCGTGCGGCCACGCCGGCGGCGATGCTGTGGCCCATGCCGAAACGGCCTGGTACCGAACTGACGACCAGCACGTCGCGTGAAGCCACATGTTTGGTCGCCAGCACCGCCAGATCTTCGTTGGTGACCACCAGCACCGGCAACTGCGTGGCCAAGGCCTGGCGCAACGTGGTTGCCAGCACGCTGTGGCTGCCAAGTGATTGCTCCAGCTTGTGCCCCGGCCCGGCAAAGCGCGCGCCGTGGCCGGCGGCGAGCACGATGAGGGTGGGTGCAGACGTCATGATGAGTTCAAATTAACGCTTCAGAGCATCCACCCACACCCCGTGCGCCGATAGTGGGAGCTTCACTTAAGTCCTTCCCCGTAAGGGGATGCACGGTGTGATCGCGCGCTCACTGGAGTACCTTCGTGCTGCGCACTGCGGAGTTCGCCCTTGGGACGGCCGGGCGCGCTCACGGGCATACTGTTTGCCCCGGCGCGCGGGCCACGTGGCACATCGCGCCGCCCTGCAAAGCATTGCACCAAGGGTTCAGCGTGAGCGACGACATTGCCAACCTGCGCAAGAGCTATGAGCGCGACGCGCTTGATGAAGACAGCGCCGCGCAGGAACCGCTGCAACAGTTCAGGCTGTGGCTGCAGCAGGCCTTTGATGCACAGCTGCCCGAACCGAACGCCATGACGCTGGCCACGGTGGCGGCGAACGGCGCACCGTCAACGCGCGTGGTGCTGATCAAGGGGCACGATGAACGCGGCATCGTGTGGTACACGAACTACGACAGCCGCAAGGGCCGCGAGCTTGCGGTTAACCCGCGTGCGGCGTTGCAGTTTCACTGGGTCGAGTTGGAGCGCGTGGTGCGCATTGAGGGCCTGGTGAGCAAGGTCGAACCCGAACTGTCTGACGCCTACTACGCCAGCCGCCCGCTCGATTCACGCCTGGGCGCCTGGGCTTCGCCGCAAAGCCAGGTCATCACTTCACGCGCCGTG
>JAYUPO010000427.1:0-24306 GCA_043760085.1 Burkholderiales bacterium | reverse complement strand
CCCAACTTCATTGCCGCTCGATTCTTCAACGCACACCGCAGCCCGGCTGTTTGCGCGCCGCGCCACAGTGGCGCTGGCCTGCATGGGTGCGGTGCTGGCCACGCGCTCGGCCACCGCGCCTGCCGCGGCAGCGCAGGCTTCGGCGCCCTACGCACCCAAGGCGCCGGTGGCCTACCAGGTGGCGGTGACGCATCCGCGCATCCTGCTCAACGACGTCGGCTTCAAAGCGCGCTTGGCGCAGCGCCTGAGCCAGCGCACGCTGGCAGCTTCGCGCTTTGCGGCCATCGTCGACAAACAACTGCTGGGCGGCCAGGAGTACGGCTTCCAACCCTGGTTCGCCGCGCTGATGTACCAGCTCGACAACGACGAGCGCTACGCCCGCCATGCCGTGGCCCAGACCGAGGCCTTTGTGGCCAGCGAGGAAGCGCGTATCGCACGCGGTGAACGACCGGATGTGGCGGCTGACAGCTACCTTGAAGTGGGCGAGATCATCGGCAACCTGGCCCTGGTGTACGACTGGTGCCATGCCCTGCTCACGCCCGAGCAACGGGCGCGCTGGGTGGCCTACGCCAACCAGGCCGTGGCCAATGTGTGGAGCCCCAAGAGCGCCCGTTGGGGCGGCAGCTTGCACCCCTGGACCGGCTGGTCGGTGGACAACCCGGCCAACAACTACTACTACTCGTTCTTGCGCGCCACCATGCTGCTGGGCCTGGCCACGCACGGCGAGAACCCGCAAGCGCAAGGCTGGTTGAAGCAGTTTCGCCAGACCAAGCTTGAAGAACAATTGCTGCCTACCTTCGAGCGCGACCTCACGGGTGGGGGCTCGCGTGAAGGCACCGGTTATGGCACCTCGCTGCGGGGCCTGTACCAGTTGTACGACTGGTGGGAGCACTCCACCGGCGAGCCGCTGGCCAGCCGCACGGGGCACACCCTGGCGTCGCTGGCGCACTTCATCCACAGCACCGTGCCCACGTTCAACCGCCTGGCGCCCACCGGCGACCATGCGCGTGACTCCAGTGCGGCGTTGTTCGACTACCACCGCGACATGCTGTTGCTGCTGATGGCCTTGTATCCGCAAGCGCCGTTGGCGGCGGCGGCGGGCGAGTTGCTCGCGGCGTCGAGCGTGCCGCGCGCCCAGCACGGTTTCAATGCGGTGTCGGACTTTCTGTACGAGCCCGCGGCGCCGGCCGCCACGCCCATGCTGCCCACCATGGCCACCACGTACTGGGCACCGGGCACCGGGCAGTTGATGATGCGCTCGGGCTGGACGAGCGACGCCACCTACGCCAACTTCATCTGCGGCCCCTACACCGAATCGCACGCCCACCGCGACCAGGGCAGCTTCGTCATCTACAAGCGCCAGTGGTGGGCGCTCGACGCCAACCTGTACTCGCACTCCGGCATCGAGCAGGCCGAAGACATGCACAACCTGGTGCGCTTCGATGCGGCCGGCGCCACGGTCAAGCAAGCCTACGACACCAGTTGCCAACTCGCCGCAATGGCCACCCGGGCGCACTACACCTACGCCCTGGCACAGATCACACCGGTCTACCGCGGCCGCAAGCAGGTGGTCAACGCCGAGCGCGAGTTTGTCTTCATCCAGCCCGATGTCTTTGTCGTCTTCGACCGCGCCATGGCGCGCAACGCCGAGGTGCAGCGCGTGTTCACGCTCAACCTGCCCGAGTCGCCGCAAATTGATGGCACGCGCATCGCCTTGCGCCAGGCCGGCGGCAGCTTCGACGTGCTGCGCCTGGCCCCGCAAGGCGTGACCACGTCGGTACTCGATTGGACGAAAGCCGGCCGCGACATGAAGGGCGGCGCGCGCGTTGACGTGGCCCACGCGCAAGGCCAGAGCTCGCAGTTCCTGCATGTCATGGCGCTCGACGGCGCCGTGCGCAGCGCCCAGCGTGCCGACGTGGGCGGGCGCATCGGCGCGGCCGTGATGCTGGCCGATGGGCGCCGGCTGCACCTGCTGTTCAACCCCGACTCGTGGGGCGGCCGTATTCAGCTGCTCGATGCCCAGGGCGGCATGCTGGTGGACGAAGTGCTGCCCACCGGTGTGGCCAAGCTGGCTGTTTTCAAACAATAGGAAGTGTTCGATGTACGAACCCTTGTTCCGCTACGCACTGTTCCCGGCGTATGAAACGCTGGTCAAGCGGCGCGGCACGGCGTCGTATGTGGCGCAGTACGAGCAAGCGCAGTGGCTCAAGCCGGCCGAATTGCAGCGCCTGCAGCTCGACAAGCTGAACGCGCTGCTGGCCCACGCCTGGGCCGAGGTGCCCTTCCTGCAGCGCCTTTGGCGCGAACACGGCTGCCAGCCCGGTGCGCTGGCCTCGCTGGCTGATCTGGAGCGTTACCCCCTGTTGACCAAGGCCCAGATCAGCGCCAACTACGCTGACATGGTGGCGCGCAACTGGCGCGGCAAGACCTTGACCAAGACCACGGGCGGCTCCACCGGCGACCCGTTCCGCTTCGAATACACGATGGACGTCTACGCCCGCCGCACCGCCGTGATGTGGCGCGGCTACGGCTGGGCCGGTGCCAGCCTGGGCACGCGCACGGCCTACCTGTGGGGCTCCGGCCCACCCAAGAGCGGCTGGCCCGGCTTGAAAGACAAGCTCTATCACGGCGCCTTCAACCGCCGCTTTTTCGATGCCTTCGGCCTGAGTGATGCGAACGTTGACCAATACATCGACGACATCACCACCTACCGGCCCAAAGCCCTGGTGGGCTATGTCGCGCCGGTGGCGCTGCTGGCGCGGCGCATGCTGCACACCGGCCGCAAGCTCAGTGGCCTGCGCGGCGTGATCACCGGCGCCGAGGCGCTGTTCGATGCCGAGCGGCGCGACATCGAAGCCGCCTTCGGCGCGCCGGTGTTCAACACCTATGGCACGCGCGAAGTCATGCTGCTGGCGGCGGAGTGCGCGCAGCACAGCGGCCTGCACCTCAGCGCCGACCACTTGCTCGTCGAGACGGTGGCTGACGACGGGCGTGCGCTGCAAGGCGAATCAGGCGCCGTGGCGGTGACCGACCTGCACAACCTGGGCATGCCCATGGTGCGCTACCTGAACGGCGACCGCGCCACGCTCAGCCCACGCACTTGCGCCTGCGGCCGCGGGCTGCCGCTGCTGGAGTCGGTCGATGGCCGCGTGCTGGACATGATCCGCACCCCCGATGGCCGCGCCCTGCTGGGCGAGTTCTTCGTCTACGTGATGCTTGAATGGCCCGAGGTCAAGAAGTGGCAGGTGGTGCAGACCGCTCCCGACTGCGTTCAGTTCCGCCTGGTGGTGGCGCAGCCCTGGGCGCAGGCGCAAAAAGACCTGCTGCGCCAGCGCGTGCACGCCAAGAGCGGGCCGGGCATGCGTGTGGAGGTGGTGGAAGTGGGGGCCATTGCCAGCGTGGGCGCGGGCAAGCGCCGGCTCACTGTTTCTTTGGTGAATGCGCGCGAGCAGGGCCTGGTGCCTTGAATACCATGGTGGTGACGCTGTACGCCATTGCGGCTTGGTTCGATGGTCAGTTGACATTCGGCTCCGACGCCGCCGAGTGAGCCAGGCACAGCAAGTAAACGCACTTGTTTGGGGCCAGGCGCGCACTTTGGCGGTGCTTGATGCCCCATTTGCGCTCATCGATCCGCAATGCCCAGGCACCACTTCGGGCACATGAATTGCAACGGTGGGGCGGTGCGCCCAACGCTGGCGCATTCAACCCAACAGGAGACACGAAATGGATCAGGTCAAGCAGGGCACCGATGCCTTGTTCATCTTGCTCGGCGCCATCATGGTGCTGGCCATGCATGCGGGCTTTGCCTTCCTCGAACTGGGCACGGTGCGCAAGAAGAACCAGGTGAATGCGCTGGTGAAGATCCTGGTCGATTTTTCGATCTCGACCATTGCCTACTTCTTCGTCGGCTACAGCGTGGCCTATGGCGTGAGCTTCTTCACCGGTGGTGAAACCCTGGCCGCCAAGAACGGCTACGACCTGGTGAAGTTCTTCTTCCTGCTTACCTTCGCCGCGGCCATTCCGGCCATCGTCTCGGGCGGCATTGCCGAGCGCGCACGCTTCGGCCCGCAACTCATCGCCACCGGCGTGCTGGTGGGGTTGATCTACCCACTGTTCGAAGGTGTCGTGTGGAACGGGCAGTTTGGTGTGCAGGCCTGGATCAAGGCCACCACCGGCGCCGAGTTCCACGACTTCGCCGGCAGCGTGGTGGTGCATGCCGTGGGCGGCTGGATCGGCCTGGTGGCCGTGCTGCTGCTGGGCGCGCGCAGCAACCGCTATCGCAAAGATGGCGGCATCAGCGCGCACCCGCCGTCGAGCATTCCCTTCCTGGCGCTGGGTGCCTGGGTGCTGGCGGTGGGTTGGTTCGGCTTCAACGTGATGAGTGCGCAGACCATCGACAAAATCTCCGGCCTGGTGGCCGTGAACTCGCTCATGGCCATGGCCGGCGGCACCCTGGTGGCCGCCGTGCTGGGCCGCAACGACCCTGGCTTCGTATACAACGGCCCGCTGGCCGGGCTGGTGGCGGTGTGCGCGGGGTCGGATGTGATGCACCCACTGGGTGCCTTGGTGGTAGGCAGCGTGGCCGGGGCGGTGTTCGTCGTTATGTTCACGCTGACGCAAAACCGCTGGAAGATCGACGACGTTTTGGGCGTGTGGCCGCTGCACGGCCTGTGCGGCGCCTGGGGCGGCATCGCCTGCGGCATCTTCGGGCTGCCCGCGCTGGGCGGCCTGGGCGGCGTCACCTTCAGCGCCCAACTCATCGGCACGCTGCTGGGCGTGGCCTGGGCACTGGTGGGGGGCTTGCTGGTCTACGGTGTGCTGAAGATGACGATGGGTCTGCGCATGAGTGCCGAAGAAGAATTCCAAGGTGCCGATCTGTCGATCCACAAGATCGGCTCCACGCCCGACCGCGAGGTGAGCTGGTAGTGCGCTTGATGAGCGTCAGCGCAGGCGCACCGGCAAGTGCTTCAGGCCGCGAAACCGCACCCGGCGGTCGCGCACCGCCTCGCCGGCCAGGGCGATGCGCGGTGCACGCGCTAACAGCAAGCTGAAGGCCACGCGCGCTTCCATGCGCGCCACGTTCATGCCCGCGCAGGCGTGGCCGCCGTGGCCGAACGCCAGGTGGTGGTTGGGCTTGCGCGCCACGTCCAGCGCATCGGGTGAATCAAAGGCCGCCGGGTCGCGGTTGGCCGCACCGATGGCCAGGGTGATGAAACTGCCGGCCGGTAATGCGCGGCCACCCGCGCGGCCACCCACTTGCAGCGCCGCGGTGGCCACGCGGTTGTTCAGTTGCAGCGGGCTTTCATAGCGCAGCAGTTCTTCCACCGCGGTGTGGATCAGGTGCGGCTGCGCCACCAGGCGTTCAAGTTGATCGCGGTGGTTTAACAAAGCCAGCATGCCGTTGCCGATGAGGTTGGTGGTGGTTTCATGCCCGGCGTTGAGCAAGAAGATGCAGTTGTGCAGCAGCTCGGGCTCGCTCAGGCGTTCACCGGCCACCTCGCCCTGGATCAAACGGGTGAGCACGTCCTCGTCAGGGTTCAGCGGCGCGGCGCGGCGGCGCGACACCAGCGTGCGCAGGTAGGCCACGAATTCGCCCACCGCCTGGTTGCCCGCGGCCAGCACGGGCGCGCCGGGCAGCGGCTCCAGCGCCGACAGGATGGCCAGCGACCAGCCGCGCAGCGGCCCGCGCTCGGCGTGCGGCACGCCCAGCAGGTTGCCGATCACCTCCACCGGAATTTGCGCCGCAAACGCTTCGATCAAATCCACGGTGCCGGCGCCGTGCAGGCCATCGAGCAAGCTGTTCACCAGGTCGATCACACCCGGCTCCATGCGCGCAATGGCGCGCTGGTTCACCGCGCCCAGCAGCAGGCGGCGCACCCGCGTGTGCAAGGGCGGGTCGTTGAACACCAGGCTGGTGGTGTGATGTTCATACAGCGGCGAGGCGCCGAACTTGGGCGCGAATTCGCGCCGCTTGTCGGAGCTGGCCGCCGGCTCACGGTACAGCGCGGCCACATCGGCGTGGCGTGTCACCAGCCAACTGCCCGGCGCCAGTTCATGCACCGGGCTGTGTTCACGCAGTGCCGCGTAGTGCGGGTAGGGGTCGTCGATGAAACCCGGTGGCGGCTGGGTCAGGCTGAAGTTGGCCAGCCACGAGGGCGCGGCGCGGGGCGGGGAGGTCATCGCACGATCATGCCGTAAGCTTGTGGCCATGTTCACCGGCATCGTTCAAGGCGTGGCCACGGTCGCGCAAATTCAAGACCAACCCGGCCTGCGCACGCTGCTGTTAAGGCTGCCGCCGGGTCTGGATGCGGGCCTGGCCATCGGGGCCAGCGTGGCCACGGACGGCGTGTGCCTCACCGTCACCGATTTGCCGGCCCCGGGCCTGGCTGCATTTGATGTGATGTTGCAAAGCCTGAACCTCACCACCTTGGCCGGCCTGGTGCCTGGCAGTGCGGTGAATGTGGAACGCGCCGCGCGCGACGGCGCTGAAATCGGCGGCCACCCGCTTTCCGGCCACATCGACTTCAAGGCCACGCTGTCTGCGCTGAGCATGCCCGAGAACAACCATGTGCTGCGCATCAGCGTGCCGCCGCCCTGGCTGCGCTACATCTTCGCCAAGGGCTACATCGCCATCAACGGCGCCAGCCTCACCGTGGCGCAGGCCGACAAGCGCGCCGGCTGGTTCGAGGTCTGGTTGATCCCGGAAACGCTGCGCGCCACCACCTTCGGCGCCAAGGCGGTGGGTGCCGAGCTGAACATCGAGATCGAGCGCAGCACCCAGGTCTTCGTCGACACCGTGCGCGAGGCGCTGGATGAACGCCTGGGCCATTTGCTGCCGGCGCTGGAACAACTGCTCGTCGAACGCGGCGTGGAACTGGCCGATCTGGGCCGGCCTGTGCCCAAGCTCAAGTGAAGCTGCCGCCGCGCCCTGCGCCTGATCTGAAACGTTGGGCACCGGCCGTGCCCTCGCTCAAGGCAACGGCATAACCCGCAGCGCCTTCGCGCCGCAAGGCTTCGGCCAAGGGCAGGCCCCACTGCGCATACACCGACGCGCGATCGCCCAGCATGCAGGCTTGCGGGAACGCCGCAATCTGCGCGGCCAGTTTCAGCGCCACGGCCACGGCCTGGCCGTCAGCCACCACCTGCGTGGCCAGGCCCATGGTCAGCGCCTCTTCGGCGCCGACGGCGCGGCCGGTGAGGATCATGTCCAGCGCGCGGCCCATGCCCACCGTGCGCGGCAGGCGAACCGTGCCGCCGTCAATCAGCGGCACGCCGAAGCGGCGGCAGAACAGGCCGTAGGTGGCACTGCGCGCGGTGATGCGCAGGTCGCACATCAGCGCCAGTTCCAGCCCGCCGGCCACGGCGTAGCCTTCCACCGCAGCCAGCACCGGTTTGGTGAAGGCCATGCGCGTGGGGCCCATCGGGCCGGGCGCGGTGCCGGTGGTTTCGATCTCGTTGCGCCGCGCCGGCTCGCCCAGTGCGGCGAGGTCGGCGCCGGCGCAGAAGTGGCCCCCGCCGCCGGTGAGCACGGCCACGCGCAGCGCGGCGTCTTGCTCGAAGGCTTCAAAGGCCTGGCGCAACAGCAGGGCCGTGGGGCCATCCACTGCGTTGCGGCATTCGGGCCGATGCAGGGTGATCAAAAGCACCGCGCCGCGCACTTCGCAGTGCACGGCGGCGGTGGGGTCGGTCGGCGCGCTCGTCATGTCGCGCGCATGATAGTCAGCCGCGGCGTTGGCGGCGCGCTTGCAAAGCCAGCGCGGCCAGACCCATCAGCATGAGCGCATAGGTTTCAGGCTCGGGGATCACAGCAGCGAAGGCGGCATCGGCAATCAGCTTGTGCCCGGCCGAAGACGGGTGCAGGCCATCCGAGAACAACGACAGGTTGCACGCCGTGGCGGCGACGTTGGGCGAACCGAGGAAGCCGTTGCACGGCGCCAGCGCATTGATCAGGCCGTAGGTGGCGCCGCCATGGGTGAGGGCATCGACGTAAACGTTGTTGGCCGCACCGGCCATGTCCATCACGTCAACGTCCACCCCCAGGGCGTCGAAGAACGATTCCAGGCCTGGCACCAGGGCGTTGAAGCGGTTGGTGGCGTCGCTGGACACCGCTGTCAGCCCCAGGAACGAGGCTTCAGGCGTGCGGCCCAGGTCGGGCAGGTTCGAGATCAACACATGCCGGGCACCCAGGCTCACCAGGCCGCCGATGGCGGTTTTCAGCTCGGCGATGGCCAACTCGGCGGCCGCCTGGCGCCCGGCGGCACCGGCGCCGTCGAGCGTGGAAAACGCCGAGCGCGCGTCACGCATGTTGTTGCCGCCGGCCACCACCACGTACAGCGCGTTGGGGTCGGCCGCGGGCTTGGCCCACAGGCCGAATTCCTGTTGCAGCACACCCGGCGGGTTGGCGCCACTGGTGCGCGCGCCGCCGAAGGCGTAGTTGCTGCCGCCCAGCAGTGAAGGCGCGGCGGTCAGGCCGAAGCGGGCGGTGAAGAAGTCGGTCCAGATCGGGCCGTTGGAAAAGCGGCCGTTGAAATAGGGGCCTTCGGCCAGGTTGGGGAAGGCGCCGCCGGTGGCGACCTGAACGTTGCCGGTGTCGCTGAGGCTGTCGCCAAAGATCACGATGCCGGAATAGGGCTGGGCCTGTGCGCTCAGGGCGCCCGCCATCAAGGCGGTGGCAAGGGTCAGACGGCGCAGAAGTGAAGTGTTCATGGGTCTCCTGGATCAGGGCAATTTAATGCGCTGAACGTAGCACAGCCCCTGGTTTTGAAGCTCGGGGTGATCACGCAGCGCGCTGTCGCAACCCCCGCAGATGCGGGGGCTTCTTCGCTGCGTTCAGGCCGCCAGCGGCAAGTAGCGCACTGAAAGCACACCCGTGATGCCGCGCAGTTCAGCCAAGGCCGCGTCGGGCACGGCGCTGTCCACATCCACCAGGGTGTAGGCCACTTCGCCGCGCGACTTGTTGACCATGTTGTGGATGTTCAGTTGCGCCCGCGCCATGGCGGTGGAGATCTGCCCCAGCATGTTGGGCACGTTGGCATTGGCGATGGCCACGCGCCAGTTCGATTCGCGCGCCATGCTCACGGCCGGGAAGTTCACCGCGTTGACCACGTTGCCGTGTTCCAGGTAGTCGCGCAACTGGTCTGCCACCATCACTGCGCAGTTGTCTTCGGCCTCGCGGGTGGAGGCACCCAGGTGCGGCAGGGTCAGCACGCGCGGGTGGCCCAGCACGCCGGCATGCGGAAAGTCGCTCACCAGCCAGGCCAGGTGCTTGCTTTGCAGCGCCGCCAGCACCGCGCCATCGTCAACGATGCCTTCGCGCGAAAAGTTCAACAGCACCGTGCCGGGCTGCACCAGTGCCAGGTTGTCCGCTTTGATGAGATGTTTGGTCGCCGGCACCAGCGGCACATGAATGCTGATGAAGTTGGACTGGCGCAGCAGCTCGTTCACGCTGGCCGCTTTGCGCACGGTGGAGGGCAGACTCCAGGCCGCGTCGACCGTGATGTCGGGGTCGAAGCCGAGCACGTTCATGCCCAGCTTGATGGCGGCGTCAGCCACCAGGCAGCCGATGCGGCCCAGGCCGATCACGCCCAGCGTCTTGCCGGCCAACTCGAAGCCGGCGAAAGACTTCTTGCCGTCTTCAACCTGGTGCTCCAGGTCGGCCGCATCGGCCTTCAGGCCGGCGGTGAATTGCAGCGCCGGGCCGATGTTGCGCGCGGCCATCAGCATGCCGGCCAGCACCAGTTCCTTCACCGCGTTGGCGTTGGCGCCCGGGGCGTTGAACACCGGCACGCCGCGCGCGCTCATCGCGGCCACGGGGATGTTGTTGGTGCCCGCGCCCGCGCGGCCAATGGCCTTGACGGACACCGCAATCGGCGTGGCATGCATGTCGGCCGAACGCACCAATATCGCATCGGGCTCGGCCAGATCCTTGCTGACGCGGTACAGCTCACCCGGCAGGCGTTGCAGGCCGAGCTTGGAAATCTGGTTCAGCACCAGCACCGAGAACTTGTCAGCCATGCTGGGCCTCGAATTTCTTCATGTAGGCCACCAGGGCCTGCACACCGGCCACCGGCATGGCGTTGTAGATCGACGCGCGCATGCCGCCCACCGAGCGGTGGCCCTTGAGCTGCAACATGCCGCGCGCTTCGGCACCCTTCAGGAATTCGCCATCGAGCTTGTCGTTCTTCAGCTTGAACGGCACGTTCATCAGCGAACGCGCATCGCGCGCCACCGGGTTGCTGAAGAAGCGGCTGTCGTCGAAGTAGTCGTACAGCAGCGCGGCCTTGGCGCGGTTGTGCGTTTCCATCGCGGCCAAGCCGCCCTGGGCCTTGATCCAGTTGAACACCAGCCCGGCGATGTAGATCGCATAGGTGGGCGGCGTGTTGAGCATCGAATCGGCCTCGGCTTGTTCCTGGTAGTTGAACGCCGATGGGCAGAAAGGCAGGGCGCGGCCGAGCAAGTCGTCGCGCACGATGACGATGGTCAGGCCGGCCGGGCCGATGTTCTTTTGCGCGCCGCCGTAGATCAAGCCATAACGATTGACATCAACAGGGCGCGACAGGATGTTGCTCGACATGTCGGCCACCAGCGGCACGCTGCCCACGTCGGGCGTGAAGTGGTATTCCACGCCGCCGATGGTTTCATTGCTGCAAATGTGCACGTAGGCGGCGTTCGGGTCGAGCTTCCAGTTAGCGCGATCGGGCACGCTGCAAAAACTGTCGGCCTCGCTGCTGGCCACGATGTTGGCCTTGGCGTACTTGCTGGCTTCCTTGATGCTTTTCTTGCTCCACTCGCCGGTGTGAACGAAGTCGATGCTGGTTTTGTCGCCCAGCAGGTTCATCGGCACGATGGCGTTTTCGCCGATGGCGCCGCCCTGCATGAACAGCACCTTGTAGTGCGCCGGAATCGCCAGCAGTTCGCGCAGCAGGCTTTCGGCCTCGGCGTGGATGGCGATGAATTCCTTGCCGCGGTGGCTCATCTCCATCACGCTCATGCCGCTGCCGTGCCAGTCGAGCATCTCGGCGGCCGCTTGGTGCAGCACGGGTTCGGGCAGCGCGGCGGGGCCGGCCGAGAAATTGAAAACGCGGGTCATCGAACAAATCTCCGGGGGCTTGAAAACGGGGCGCGTGGCACATCGGGCACACTGCGGGCGCGCATTCTCCCATCGCCCACACCATGTTCGACCTGACCCCCCGCAATGACCTTTTCAGCGCCGAACACGAGGCGTTTCGCGCCACGCTGCGGGCCTTCGTGCAGCGCGAAATCGAGCCCCATGTGAACGAGTGGGACGAAGCCGGCGGCTTTCCGCGTGAACTGCACAAGAAGGCCGCCGCCATCGGCCTGCTCGGCATGGGTTACCCCGAAGCACTTGGCGGCACGCCCAGCGATGTGTTCTACAGCCTGGTCAGCGCTGAAGAGCTGGCCCGGCCCGGTTGCGGTGGTGTGCAGACCGGCCTGGGCACGCACCAGATTGCGCTGCCGCCCATTCGCGACAGCGGCAGCGCGTGGTTGCAACAGCGCGTGATTCCGCCGGTGCTGGCGGGCGACAAGATCGCCGCGCTGGCCATCACCGAGCCCGGCGGCGGCTCCGACGTGGCCGCCTTGCGCACCACGGCGCGGCGCGATGGCGACCACTATGTGCTCAACGGCGAAAAAACATTCATCTCCAGCGGCATGCGGGCTGATTACCTGACCGTGGCCGTGCGCACCACGCCTGAAAGCGCCCCCAGGCCGACGAATACGTCGTCCGCCCCCCGAGGGGGTATGAGTGAAGTGGCAGAGCCACATTCACTCATGAGCCGCGGCGCCAGCGGCATTTCGCTGCTGCTGGTGGACGGCGACACGCCGGGGCTGACGCGCAGCGCGCTGAGCAAGATGGGCTGGTGGTCGTCCGACACCGCGCACCTGCGCTTCGACAACTGCCGCGTGCCGGTGGCGCACTTGATTGGCGCTGAAGGCGAGGGCTTCAAGGCCATCATGCGCAACTTCAACCAAGAGCGCTTGATGATGGCTGCGCTGTCGTATTCATACGCCCAGGCCTGCACCGAAGAAGCTCTGGCCTGGGCGCGCGAGCGCAAGACCTTTGGCGCGGCGCTGGTCGAGCGCCAGGTGATCCGCCACAAGCTGATCGACATGGTCACCGCGGTGGAGCAGGCCCGCGCCTTTGTCTACGACCTGGCCTGGCGGCTGCATCACCAAACCGAACGCGCCGACGTGCTGGTGGCGCAAACCTGCATGGCCAAGGTGGTGGCGACGCGGGCGATGCAGTTGTGCACCGATTCAGCTGTGCAGATTCTCGGCGGCATGGGTTTCATGCGCGGCACCAAGAGCGAGCGGCTGTACCGCGAAACCAAAGTCATGATGATCGGCGGCGGCAGCGAAGAGATCATGAAAGACCTGGCGGCGAGGCAGCTCGGTTTATGAGCCATCGCGCCGGGCCCAATGGGAATACTGCAGTGCGCAGCACGGAGCTTGCCTGATGCCCGACTTCAGCTTTTTCTGGCACGACTACGAAACCTTCGGCCGCGTGCCCCGGCGCGACCGGCCGGCGCAATTCGCGGGCGTTCGCACCGATGCCGATTTGAATGAAATCGAAGCCCCGCTGCAGCTTTACTGCCAGCCCGCGCCCGATGTGCTGCCCGACCCCGAAGCCTGCCTGCTCACCGGCATCCTGCCGCAGACCTGCCTGGAACTCGGCGTCACCGAAGCGACCTTTGCCGCGCAGATCGAGGCCGAGCTGGCGCGCCCGGGCACGGTGGGCGTGGGCTACAACTCGATTCGTTTCGATGACGAGGTGACGCGGCATCTCTTCTGGCGCAACCTCATCGACCCCTATGCGCGGGAGTGGCAGAACGACTGCGGCCGCTGGGACTTGCTCGATGTGGTGCGCGCAGCGCGCGCGCTGCGCCCGGATGGCTTCCAATGGCCGGCCAACGTTGACGGCCGCGCCTCGTTCAAACTGACTGACCTGACCGCCGCCAATGGCCTGGTGCATGAGGCCGCGCACGATGCCTTGTCAGACGTGCGCGCCACCCTCGCCCTGGCCCGGGCCATCAAGACAGCACAGCCGAAGCTTTGGGATTTCTGCCTGCGCCTGCGCCGCAAGGAGGCGGTGCTGCATGAAATGGGCGTGGGCCGGCCGTTCATCCACATCTCGGGCCGCTATGCCAGTGAGCGCGGTTGCACGGCCATCGTCTGGCCGCTGGCGCCGCACCCTCAGCACAAGAACGAAGTCATCGTCTGGGACTTGTCCGCCGACCCGGCAGAGCTGTTTGACCTGAAAGCGCAGCAGGTGCGCGAGCGCCTGTTCGTGCGCAACGACGAATTGCCCGAGGGCGCGGCGCGGCTGCCGATCAAGACCATTCACCTGAACCGCTCGCCCATCGTCGTGGGCCAGCTCAAGACGCTGACGCCGGCGCTGGCCGCACAGTGGGGCATCGATGTCGCGCAATGCCTGCGCCATGCCGAAGTGGCGGCGCGTGGTGCCTCGAAGCTGGCCGGCCTGTGGATGGAAGTGTTTGAACGGCCCGAACGCGGCGGCGAGGTTGATGTCGACGAAGATCTGTACGGTGGCTTCATCAGCACTGAAGACCGGCGCACGCTGCAACGCTTGCGCGGCCTGGCGCCCGACACCCTGGCGCAGCGGCAACCGGCGTTTCAAGACGAGAGGCTGCCCGAACTGCTGTTTCGCTACCGGGCGCGCAACCACGCTGCCAGTTTGACTGGCGAGGAACGCGAGGCCTGGCAGGCCCATTGCGCGGCGCGGCTGCACCGCGGTGCGGGCGGGGCCACCACGCTGACGCAATTCTTCGAGCAATTGCGCGCGCTGCAGCCGCTGGCTGACGAGCGCGGCCGCTCGATCCTGGCCGGCCTGGCCGAATACGCCGGCAGCATCACGCCGACTGTGCCCGCGGCGCCACCGCCACCGCCTGCGCAGTGATTCAGCTCGTCTTGGCCGAGGCCGCGGCCTTGGCCGGCTCGATGCCCAAGCTCTCTGCGGCCGGGATCACGCGGTCTGCATCCCCCGCGCGCAAGCAGCCATCGGCCAGGCGCTGGCCGAGCTTGGCGTCCATCAGCATCGACTTGGTGGCGATCTGGATCATCAGCATCTGCCCGCGCATGTCTTCCAGGCGAATGGCGCCGGTGTGCGACAACACCGGACGCATCAGGTAGCTCTTGCTGCGGTGCTCCACCGCAACATAGCCCGTGTGCTGCGGATGCGCGTGCACCTTGATCTTTTCATTGAACTCGCAGGTGTAGTCGCCCACGTCGGCCAGCTTCAGCGCGGCCAGTTGATCCTGGCTGGCTGCCGGCGGCGCTGCTTCGGCCTTGGCCGGCGCGGCCTTCTTCTTGGTTTGCGCAAAAGCCGGCGCGGCCAGCAGGCTCAGGGTGGCGGCCAGGCAGATGAGGACGGTCTTCATTCGGGGCTCCTTGGGTTGCGCGGGATTGTCCACACCGCGCACGAATCCGGGGTAACAAGCTGAAGCGCTTTGCAGGGGCATTTCTCGGCCCGGGTGGTGCCTAACACCAGCGTGCAGGGGGCAGCGTGAACGGTTGCTCACACGCACCGGGGGTTGTTCGGCGGCGCACGTTCTGTTGCAAAGGCGGCGACAGGCAGCGCGCGCGGTGCGCGCCGGCCGATGGCCGAGAATCGGGCCGTTTCGCGCCGTGGCTGCCGCTGCAGCGCCGCACAACTTTCCAAGCCCCGCCCTGAACAAGAGGTTTGCCCGCCATGCCTGCCCAGCACAACGCCCGCACCGTGAACGTCAACGGCACTGATTACCGCTGGCCGTTGCGCCCCGTGGTGGCGGTGTGCATCGACGGCGGCGACCCGCGCTACCTGCAGCAGTACCTGGCCGACGGCAGCATTCCGGCCATCGCGCGCTTCATCAGCCAGGGCTTTGCCGCGGTGGCCGATGGTTCCATGCCTTCTTTCACCTGCCCCAACAACATGTCATTGATCACCGGCACGCCCACGGCGCGGCACGGCATCTCGGGCAACTATTACCTCGACACCGCAACCTGGCAGCCGGTGGTGATGACGGGCCCGGAGCTGCTGCGCGGCGACACCATCCTGGCCCGCTTCGCCGCGGCCGGCGCCAAGGTGGTGTCGATCACCGCCAAAGACAAACTGCGCAAGCAATTGGCCAAGGGGCTGGACGTGAGCCAGGGCCATGTTTCGTTCTCGTCTGAATTCGCCGCGCGCTGCACGCTGACTGAGAACGGCATCGACAACGTGCTCGAATTCGTGGGCATGGCGCAGCCCGGCATGTACTCGATGGAGTTGTCGCTGTTTGCGTTGGAAGCCGGCCTGAAGCTGTTGCAACAACGCCGGCCTGATTTGCTGTACCTGTCGCTCACCGACTGGGTGCAACACAAGTGGGCACCTGAAGAAGCCGATGCGCGGCGCTTCTATCAAAAGCTCGACGCTGTGTTCGCCCGCCTGGCCGAGTGCGACGTGACGCTGGCGCTGACCGCCGACCACGGCATGAGCGACAAGAGCAACGCCGTGGGCGCGCCCAACGTGATCTGGCTGCAAGACCTGCTCGATGCGCAGTTCGGCGCCGGCCAAACCACGGTCATCTGCCCCATCACCGATGCCTTCGTTGCGCATCACGGCGCGTTGGGCGGGTTCGTGCGCGTCTGGTCGCGCGGGGCAGTGAGCGCACGGCAGATCATTCAACACATCGTCGGCGTCGATGGCATCGAGCTGGCACTCGACAAAGCCACTGCCTGCCGCCTGTTCGATCTGCCGGCTGACCGTGAAGCCGATGTGGTGGTGGTGGCGCGGCACGATGTCTGCATCGGTGGTGCGGTGGCCAACCACGACCTCACCGGCCTGAAGGGCAACCGGCTGCGCACCCACGGCGGCACGGCCGAGACCAAAGTGCCCTTCATCCTGAACCGGCCGTTGAACGATGCCTACAAAGCCAAGGCGGCGAGCCAGCCGTTGAAGAGCTACCAGTTGTTCGACTACGCCATCAACGGCACGCTGTGAGCATCAGGTGCTGGTGAGGTGCTGGCGAGGTGCGCCTGATCAAGGCGAACCCGTTGCCGCCCCGCGCGTGCGCCGCGCTGGCTTCTTGGCCAGGCGTTGTGCCGCCAGCGCCAGGCCGGCGGCATGCCACTGCGCAAACTCCTGCGGCGTCTCCAGGCTGATGCGGCCCCAGGCGCCGATGCG
The DNA here is from genome assembly GCA_043760085.1 of Burkholderiales bacterium. Lineage (GTDB taxonomy): Bacteria > Pseudomonadota > Gammaproteobacteria > Burkholderiales > Burkholderiaceae_C > Rubrivivax. The sequence goes on along the minus strand of JAYUPO010000427.1, from coordinate 8,129 downwards.
AAAGTCGTTGATCGCGATCTCGGCCGCCTTTTGCAGGTTCACCTGGCCACCGGCGAGCAAGCCGCCGCGGGCGCGGCCCACTTCGGCCAGCAACGCTTCATCGCTGATGGCCGCCAGATCCTTGAACTTGTAGCGCGTCTGCAGCCGCTGCGCATAACGCCGGCGTACACAGGCCAGCAGCGCCATGGCCACGTCTTCGTCGTCATAGGCGTTGCGCCCGATGCCGCCGCTGGCCGCCAGGTGGTAGCCGCTTTGCACCACGTCAATGCGCGGCCACAGCATGCCGGGGGTGTCGAACAGATAGAAGTCACTGGCCAGCACGATCTTCTGTTCGAGCTTGGTGATGCCGGGCTCATCGCCCGTCTTGGCCAGGCGCTGGCCGCCCAGGGTGTTGATCAGGGTTGATTTGCCGACGTTGGGAATGCCGCAGATCAAGGCCCGCAGCGGCTTGACCATGCCGCCCCGCAGCGGCGCCATGGCCCGGCAAGCCGCCATCAGCTGGCTCGCCGGGCCTTTCGAATTTGCCGCCAGTGCCAGGGCCTTGCAGCCGGGCTGGGCCTGGAAGTGAGCCAGCCACAGCGCGGTGCAATTGGGGTCGGCCAGATCGGCCTTGTTCAACACCTTCAACGTGGGCTTGCCGGCGGTCAACTCGGCCAGCAAGGGGTTGCTGCTGGAGCCGGGCAGCCGCGCATCGAGCAGCTCGATCACCACGTCGATGTCCGGCAGGCGCTTGACCAAGGCCTTTTTGGTCACGTGCATGTGACCTGGAAACCATTGGATGGCCATCAGTCAACGCTCCGCGTGGGTGGCGACTGGGGCCGCGTGCTCAATAGCTGCCGATGAAGTCTTTCTTGCTCAGCTCCACGCCGTTGCTGCGCAGGATGGCGTAGGCGGTGGTGGTGTGAAAGAAGAAGTGCGGCAAGCCGTAGTGCAGCAAGTAAGCCTGGCCGGTGAAGCGCTTTTCCTTGGGCGTGCCGGCCTGCGTCACGATTTCGCGCGTGGCGCTGCCTTCGAATTGAATCGGGGCCAGGCCGTCGATGAAAGCCAGCGTCTTGCTGATGCGCGCTTGCAGGTCGACGAAGCTGCTTTCGTCGTCAGCAAAGCTCGGCACTTCCACCCCGGCCAGGCGCGCCGACACGCTCTTGGCAAAGTCGCACGCCACCTGCACCTGGCGCAGCAGGCTGAACATGTCCGGGAACAGCCGCGCTTGTAGCAAGGCGTTGGGCTCGATCTTCTTCGCGTCGGCATGCCCGGCAGCCAGGCTCAGCACCTGGCTCAAGGCGCCCAGCATTTGTTTGAACAGCGGGATTGCGGTGGCGTACAGCGATGTGCTCATGGCGGCTTTCTGTGGTGTCGTTCGGTTTGGGTTCAGGGTTCGCATTGGAACATTGGGGCGGCAGAATGCCCGCAACGCGATTGACCACTAGAAAGCACGCCATGAACGCCCGCACCTCTGTCATTGATGCACCGCTGCGCGAAGCCCTGCGCATTGGCGGCGAGAAAGTTCACGCCAGCAGCGCAGAGCGTGTGATCGAGGTTCGCTACCCTTACACCGGCGAGCTGGTGGCCACGGTGCCCAAGGCCAGCGTCGAACACGTGCGCCGCGCGCTGCGCATCGCCCACCAATACAAGCCCAGGCTCACGCGCCATGAGCGCTACAAGATTTTGATGAAGGCCGGCGAGATCATCGCCGCGCGCAAAGACGCCATGGCGCGGCTGATCACGCTGGAGTCGGGCCTGTGCATCAAAGACACCTTGTACGAAGTGGGCCGCGCCTCCGACGTGCTGCTGTTCTCGGCCCAGCAGGCGCTGGTTGACGACGGCCAGAGTTTCTCCTGCGACCTCACCCACCACGGCAAGCAGCGCCGCGTGCACACGATGCGCGAGCCGATGCTGGGCGTGATCGCAGCCATCACACCGTTCAACCATCCACTTAACCAGGTGATCCACAAGGTTGCACCTTCGATCGCCACCAACAACCGCATGGTGCTCAAGCCGACCGAGAGAACGCCGCTGGCCGCCATCGCGCTGGCTGATGTGCTGTTTGAGGCCGGCCTGCCGCCCGAAATGCTGAGCGTGATCACCGGCGACCCGCGCGAGATCGCCGACGAGTTGCTGACCAACGAGCTGGTCGATGTGGTCACCTTCACCGGCGGCGTGGCGGTGGGCAAGACCATCGCCGCCAAGGCGGTCTACAAACGCCAGGTGCTCGAACTCGGCGGCAACGACCCGCTGGTGGTGATGGACGATGCCGATGTGGCCAAGGCGGCGGAATTGGCCGCCAACGGCTCGTACAAGAATTCCGGCCAGCGCTGCACGGCGGTGAAGCGCATCTTCGTGCACGAGAAGGTGGCGGCCGAATTCACCGCTGCGCTGCTGGCGCGCACGCAAGCCTGGACTTATGGCGACCCGCTGGACCCGAACGTGGACATGGGCACGGTGATCGACGAGGGCGCGGCCAGGTTGTTCGAGCGCCGCGTGCATGACGCCGTGGCGCAGGGTGCACGCCTGCTGCACGGCAATGTGCGCGCCGGGGCTTTGTACTCGCCAACGCTCATCGACCGCGTGCGCGGCGAGATGGAAGTGGTGCAGCAGGAAACCTTCGGCCCGGTCTCGCCCGTCATCACGTTCAGGAACCTTGACGATGCCATTGCGCAGGTCAATTCCACCGCCTACGGGTTGAGCTCGGGCGTGTGCACCAACCGGCTTGACGACATCATGCGCTTCGTGCGCGAGCTGAACGTCGGCTCGATTAACGTTTGGGAAGTGCCTGGCTACCGGCTCGAAGTGACGCCGTTTGGCGGCATCAAGGATTCCGGCACCGGCGTGAAAGAAGGCGTGCAGGAATGCTGCAAGGCCTTCACCAACGTGAAGACCTATTCGCTGCCCTGGTAGACGCGCCAACGAGCCGCTGCGCCAGGCACCAGCGCCGCTGTGTGCGTTGTCGCACAGACGCCCGTGGCGGTTGGCGCCGACGATGGCCCATTCCCCCATGCGGGCACGACCACGGTGCCTGCCGCGGGCAACGGCATGGCGCATGGTTGAATCCGCCAGCGGGCAAGACGGCTGACCACCTTGGCGGGGCCAACATCACGGGGGCGGTTCATGAAGTGTCACGCTGCACTGTCCATTTCACCCAGGCCACCGGCCGGCGCAGCCGATCTGGCACAAGCCTGCACGGCCCTGGCGGCGAATGCGGCGCCGGGGCATGACGCGGGCCTGCCCGGCGCGCGCAGCTTGACGCGGGCGCAGCGCGCACAACTGCGCGCCTTCGCGCTGGCGCGCTGGCACAGCGGCGCCGGTGCGCAGGGTGACGACCCAGTGCCAGTGCCGCTTGCGCCAACCGCGCCGGCCGCGCCGGCTGCACCCCTGCGCGACGGCCCGCCGCTGGCCAAGGCCGAACTGGTGCAACTGCGTGTGCGCGTGATCGCGCTGGAAAACCTGGTGATCGCGCTGCTCGCCGATGCGCCGCAGCGGCAGACGGCGCTGGTGCGCGAAATGGCCAGCTACATCACGCCGCGAGCGGGCCGCACGCCGCACCCCATGACGCTGCGTGCGGCCGACGAAATGCTCAGCCTGGCGGATCGCGCCGACCGCTACCCGCAGGGGCCACCGCTTCAGCCGCCGCACACACCACCTGCAAAAGCCGCCGCACGCCGGGCGCCGCCGAAATGACCGCACACCGGGGCTTCAAGATCTTCAGCCATGTCGTGCTCAGCCTGATGTCAGGCGGCATCGCCCACGCCGGCTTCGTCGCCATCACCTGCTGAACGGCGTCAGCGTCTGATGCTGCGCCCGGTACGCACGCTCAAGCGCTTCAGCAAGCCCAAGAGTCAGCAGGGCGTGAATCTGCCCACCGTGCTGCTCGACTGGATGCGGCGCTTGTTGCTGGGGTGACGCTGCGTGCGGCCCAGCACGTGTGCCACGGCGCCACAATGGTTGGCGGCCGGTGCCAAGCCCGGCTGGCCCGAGCCGACGCGCCCCACTGCATAACACCCCCATGAAGATCGCCATACTTGGCGGCGGCCACGGCGCTTTCGCCGCCGCTGCCGACCTGTCTGAAGCCGGGCACCAAGTGCGCCTGTGGCGGCGCGATGCGGCGGCGCTGCAAGCGGTGGTCGATGCCGGCAGCATCATGCTCAAAGACGCCGCCGGCAGCCGCGACGTGCCCATCGCATTGGCCACGGCCAGCATCGGCGCGGCATTGCGCGGCGCCGAGCTGGTGCTGGTGCCGTCACCCGCCACGGCGCAGGCCGACATTGCGCGCGCCATGGCACCGCACCTGGTTGATGGCCAGGTGGTGTTCCTGCCGCCGGGCACGTTCGGCAGCCTGGTCATGGCGCGCATCGTGCGCAACATGGGCAACAAAGCCGATGTGGCCTGGGCCGAAACCGGCACGCTGCCCTACCTGGCACGAAAGCATGGCGCGCGCGAAGTGAACATCACCGTGCGTGCGCTGCGCCTGCCCACCGGTGTGTACCCGGCGCGGCACAGTGCGCTAACGCTTGACATCATTCTCGCGGCCTACCCCAGCGTGCACCCTTGCGGTGATGCGCTGTCGGGCGCGTTGATGAACGCCGGCCCGATCATCCACCCGCCTTTGATGGTGATGAACGCCGCGCCCTTGCAGCACTTCGACAAATGGGACATCCACAGCGAAGGCACGCAACCCGCGGTGCGCGCGGTGACGGACAAGCTCGACCAGGAACGCATCGCCGTGCGTGAAGCCTTGGGCTACGGCGCCCCGCATTACCCGCTGGCCGATCATTACAACAACGACCAGTGGATGTACGGCGACGCGCACAAGAAGCTGCAAAAAAGCGGCGACTGGCGCGAAAACATTGCGCTGCACACGCACCGCTACATCAGTGAAGACACCGAGCTGGGCCTGGCCTTCTTGGCCAGCGTGGCGCGCTGGGCGCAGGTGGACGCGCCCATTGCGCAGGGTCTGCTGGCCATCGTGGGCGGCTTCCTCGGGCGTGACTTGCGGGGTGGCGAGCGCACGCTTGAAGGCCTGGGCCTGGCGGGTTTGTCGCGCGCTGAATTGCAGCAGTTGCTGCACCAAGGCGGGTAGCGCGTGGCACGTTTTGCTGCCGTGGGCGCTGGGCGCATGGGCCGCGGCATTGCCATCGCGTTTGCTTATGCCGGGCACCGCATCGCGCTGGTGGATTTGCGCACGCGCACGCCCGCAGCCTGGGCGCAATTGCAAGCCGAGGTGCACGCCGAAATTCACGCCGCCTTGCAAGGCCTGGTGCAACTGGGTGCGCTGCCAGCAGACCAGGTTGAAGCTGTGGCCGCGCGCGTGGAACTGGTCGCGGCCGCCGGCGCACCGGCCGCATTGGCACAAGCCGAACTGCTGTTCGAAGCCGTGCCCGAAACCCTGGCCGCCAAGCGCGAGGCCTTGGCGTGGCTGAACCAGCATTGCACGGCCACGGCCATCATCACGTCCACCACCAGCAGCATCCTGGTCACGCAACTGGCCGCGTTGGTGAACGGCCCGCAGCGATTTTTGAACATGCACTGGCTCAACCCGGCCTACATCATTCCGGTGGTGGAACTCTCCACCCACCCTGGCCTGGCCAAAGAGGTGCTGGCGCGCACCAAGGCGTTGATGGAAAGCATCGGCAAGGTGCCGGTGGTGTGCGGCCCCACGCCGGGCTACATCGTGCCGCGGCTGCAAGCGCTGGTCATGAACGAGGCGGCGCGCATGATCGAGGAAGGCGCGGCCACGGCCGATGAGATCGACAAGGCCACACGCTTCGGCCTGGGCCTGCGCTTTGCCGCCATCGGCGTGGTGGAGTTCATCGACTTTGGCGGCATCGACATCCTGCACCATGCCAGCCGCGAAATGGCCGGCAGCATCGACGCCGCGCGCTACGCCGCGCCGGCCATCGTGGGGCGGCTGTTCGATGAAGGCAAGCTGGGCCTGAAGAGTGCTGGTGGCTTCTACGACTACGAAGGCCGCGACCTGGCCGCTTACCGGCACCATGTGCTGGCCCGCGTGCTGGGCCTGTTGCGCCACGCCGGGTTGTGGCAGCCGCCGGCCCCTGAGACGTTATCCTGAGAGCCTTCCCGCCACCGAGCACCACGAGGAGCACTACGATGATCCAACGCCGACGCCTGCTTCCATTCACCACCACCGTGGCCCTGTGCCTGGGCCTGTTTGCCGCTGCACCCGCCCTGGCCCAGGAAGTCACGCTCAAGGCCGTGAACGCCTTCCAGGAAGGCACCTACTACGCGCGCAACTTCGAGCGCTTCGTGAAGAAGGTGAACGACGAAGGCAAGGGCGTGGTGCAGATCAACTACCTCGGCGGGCCCAAGGCCATCCCGACCATGGAGCAGGGTGCTGCGCTGCGCAACGGTGTGGTCGACTTGTCCAACACCACCACCTCGTTCATTGCCGGCACCTCGCCCGAAAGCCTGGCGCTGAATTACGCCACCGTGCCCTGGGCCGAGATGCGCAAGAACGGCACGGTTGATCACCTCAACAAGCTGATGCAGGAAAAAGGCCTGTACTACTACGCCCGCACGGGTGATGGCGTGCCGTATCACATCTACCTGAACAAGAAGATCGACAAGGCCGATTTGACCGGCCTGAAGATCCGCATCGCGCCGATCTACCGCGAGTTCTTCACCAAGCTTGGAGCATCCGTCATGCAAGTGGCGCCGGGCGAGGTGTTCACGGCGCTCGACCGCGGCGTGGTCGACGGCTACGGCTGGCCGCTGCTGGGCATTTTTGATCTGGGCTGGCACGAGAAGACCAAGTACCGCGTCGACCCGGGCTTCTACAACATCGAGCTGGGCATCGTGTTCAGCGCCAAGGCCTGGAATGCGCTTAGCGCCGCGCAGCGCGAATTCCTCAACAAGCAGGTAGCGTGGATCGAAGCCATGAATGCCGACATGGCCAGCAAAGACGCGCCGGCCGACATCAAACGCCAGGCCGAAGCCGGCATCCAGGTGATCAAGCTGCCCGACGCCGAAGCCACGCGCATGCTGGCCCTGGCGCAAGAGTCGGGCTGGGCCGGCATCCTGGCCACCAGCCCGCAGCATGGCGCGCAACTCAAGAAGTTGATGGCGCCTTGAGTGCCCGTTGCTGGTGCATTAACGAATCGGTCACTTTTTTTTGCCTCGCCCGGGGCGTTGTGCCCGCCTGCCGGTGCAGGCGATTTCATCGACCATGATTGGAGACGTCATGCATCAAGCCGCCCAGCCTCATCGCCCTGAACCCACCCCACGCATGCGCTGGCCGGCGCGTGCCGGCGCCATCGCCCTGGCTTGCGCATTGCTGGCAGCACCCTTGGCACCGGTGGCGGCCGACGAAGGCCACAACAAAGGCCATAAAGGCCACAGCGCCGAGTTGTGGAAGCTGATTTCCAAGTCGCGCTTGATCGACCTTTCCCACACCTGGGACAGCCAGTCGCCCATCGCCGGGGTCAACCCACCCTACAGCTCCAGCCTGGCTGCCACGCACGCCAACACCCGCGGCGCGTTCAATGACAACGCTCAGCTCTCGTTCACCTCAGAAATCATGCAGTGGAGCGGCCAGCATGGCGCGCCGAGCATCGACGCGCTCGGCCACATCGGCCATGACGGCAAGCTGTTTGGCGGCGTCGATGCCGCAGCGGCCACGTCCAACCCGGCCGGCCTGGGCGCATCGGGCGTGGGCGGCCATCTGGCGATCGACAAGTTTCCGAACGACCTGCTGATCAACCGCGCGGTGTTGCTCGATGTGGCGCGCCTGGTGATGGGCGGCGCCAACCCGTTGCCGCCAACGTTCGAGATCACTGCACAGCACCTGATGGACGCCGAGCGCGCGCACGGTGTGCGCATCCGCAAGGGCGACACGGTGTTCATCCGCACTGGCTGGGGGGCCTACTTCGCCAGCGATCCGGCCCTGTACTCGGGCGCCGCCTCGCCCGGGCCCGGCATCAGCGCGGCGGACTACCTGATCGCACGCGGCGCGCGCATCGTCGGCAACGACACCCTCACGTTCGAGCAGCGCCCGCCCATCGCCACGGTCGACGGCAAGTTCCAGGTCTTCCCGGTGCACATGCGCCTGATCCCCGACCACGGCGTGTACATCATCGAAAACCTCAACCTCGAAGAACTCTCTGCCGCGCGCGCCTATG
>JAYUPO010000426.1:0-3055 GCA_043760085.1 Burkholderiales bacterium | reverse complement strand
TGAAGGTGCGCGGCGGCACCGGCTCCGCGCTGCGCGCCTTTGCGCTGGTGACGAAGAAGGATTGAGCTTGGGCGGCGCGAACTATTTGGCCTGGGAGCGGCGGCGATAAGCGACTCCACCTCACGCGCTTCAAGCGCGTACGCCGCCCTGATGCGCGGCTGTGGTGGCCTCGCCGCCGCGGTGGTGGGTCTGATCACGTTGCTGGTGTGTGGCGATGTCATCGGCCGCAACCTCGGGCTGGGCACTTTCAGCTGGATCAACGAAGTCACCGAATACGCGCTGCCCGTGGCCACGCTGGCCGCAGCGCCCTGGCTGATGTGGCGCAACCAGCATGTGCGGCTTGATTTGCTCGGGGCGGTGCTGTCGAGCGCGGCGCAGCGCCGCGTGGATAGGCTGGCCTCGGCCGTGGGCGGGGTTATCAGCCTGCTGGTGGTGTGGTACGGCGTGCGCATGCTGCTCGACAGCCGCGGCGCCGGCAGCCTGGTGATGAAGGCGCTGGTGTTCCCGGAATGGTGGTTGTTCGTGCCGGTGCCCATCGGCTTCGGTCTGCTGGCGCTGGAATGTGCGCGGCGGGTGTTGAACCCTTCAGGGCTAACGGAAGAAACAGGCGGGTCGAAATGACCTGGTGGCAGAGTTTGCTGATGCTGTTCGGCGTGCTCACCGTGCTGCTGCTGGTGGGCCTGCCGGCAGGCTTCGCCTTCCTGGCCATCAACCTGATCGGCGCCGTGGTCTACATGGGCGGCGAGGCGGGCTTGATGCAGGTGGTGCGCAACGGCGTCGCATCCGTCACCAACTTCTCGCTCACGCCGATTCCGTTTTTCATCCTGATGGGCGAGGTGCTGTTCCACACCGGCCTGGCCTGGAAGGCGATTGAAAGCTTCGACCGCGCCATTCGCGGCGTGCCCGGCCGCCTGAGCGTGGTGGCCATCGTGGCCGGCACGGTGTTCTCGGCCATCTCGGGTTCCACCATCGCCACTACCGCGCTGCTGGGCGGCTTGCTGCTGCCGCAAATGCTGGCGCGCGGCTACCACCCGCGCCTGGCCATGGGGCCGATCATGGCCATTGGCGGCGTGGACATGCTGATCCCGCCTTCGGCTTTGACGGTGCTGCTGGGCAGCCTGGCCGGCATCTCCATTTCGGGTCTGTTGATCGCCGGCGTGGTGCCGGGCTTCATGCTGGCCGCCATGTTCCTGGCCTACATCATCTACACCGCCTGGCGCCACCCGGAGCAGGCGCCGCCCTCAGAGCCCGAGCCCACGCACGGCTGGGCGCGCTGGGGCCCGCTGCTGCTGAACGTGACGCCGCTGGTGTTGATCTTCGTGCTGGTCATCGTGGCCATGTCGGCCGGCTGGGCCACGCCCACTGAAAGCGCCGCGCTCGGCGCGCTGGCCACCGTGGCCGTGTGCGGGCTGTACCGCAGCCTCACGTTCAAGGCGCTTGGCCAGGCGCTAAGTGGCACGGCGGCCATCACCGGGGTGATTCTGTTCATCATCATCGGCGCCACCACGTTCTCGCAGATCCTGTCGTTCTCGGGCGCCACCAACGGCCTGGTGGCGATGGTGAAGGATGCCAGCCTGGCCCCCTGGGCGGTGCTGGCCGGCATGATCATGATCTTGCTGTTGCTGGGCTGCTTTGTCGACCAAGTGAGCATGATGCTGATCACGCTGCCCTTCTTCATGCCCATGGTGGCGCACTTCGGCTGGGACCCGCTTTGGTACGGTGTGATCTACCTCATCTGCATGCAGCTCGGCCTGTTGACGCCGCCGTTCGGCATGCTGCTGTTCACCATGCGCAGCGTGGCGCCGAAGGAAATCCCCACGCGCGAGATCTTCGCCGCGGTGACGCCCTATGTGCTGATGGGCGTGTTGATGATCGGCCTGGTGCTGCTGATTCCTGGCCTGGCCACCGGGCTGCCGGCGCTGCTGCTGGGCAAGTAGGCGCCTGCCATGACCCGCCTGCGTGAACGCCTGATCTGGGACGGTGAAGCCGGCACGCTGCACGACGGCCCACGGCGCTATCTGATGCTGCGGCCCGATGTGTTGATGGGCGCGGTGCAACGGCTTGACGGCGCTGCGCAGGCGGCCATGTTCGATGCGCTGGCCGCAGCCGTGCAGCAACACGGTGCCGACAGCTTGCGCGCCTATGCCGTGGCCTGCGGCGGCGATCCTGAAGCGCTGATCGCTGCCACGGTGCAGGCAGCGGCTGATCTGGGCTGGGGCCGCTGGGTCTTGCAGCGCCAAGGTGTTGAACTGCACCTTCACGTACACGGCAGCCCGTTCGCGCAAGGCTGGTGCGATGCCGGCGCCGCGAGCCCGACGCAAGCGGTGTGCGCACCGATCCGCGGCATGCTGCAAGCGCTGGCCACGCAGGTCTTTGCCGCACCGGCCATCGCCACCGAGTGCGGGTGTGTTGTGGCGGGCCTTGCGCATTGCACCTTTTTGGCCAAGGCCAGGGCATGAGCGCCATCGACATCAACGCACTGGTGCAGCCCAACCAGGTGCACCGCAGCCTGTACACCGACCCGCACATCTTCACGCTCGAAATGCAGCGCCTGTGGGCACGCAGTTGGCTCTTCGTGGGCCACGACAGCCAGGTGCCGCGAGCGGGCAACTTCATCACCACCCTGCTTGCCGGCCAGCCCGTGCTGCTGGTGCGGCAGGCAGGCGGCAGGGTGGCCGTTCTGCACAACCGCTGCGCGCACAAGGGCACGCAGTTAACGTTAGAGACAAGTGGACACGCCGGGCGCACGCTGCAATGCCCGTACCACGGCTGGCGCTATGCCTTGGACGGCCGCTTGCAAGGCCAGCCGCTGCAAGCCGGCTATGCCGGCAGCGGCTTCGAGCATTGCGCCGCAGCGCAAGGCCTCACGCCCTATGGCGAAGTGGCCGTGCACCGCGGCTTCGTCTTTTCGCGCAGCGCGGCCGGTTCGGGTGGGCCGCCGTTCGCCGAATGGGCAGGCGAGTTACGTGAAGCGTTAGTCCTGATGACTGACCGTTCGCCGCAGGGCCACTTGCGCGTGGCCGGCGGCGTGCTGCGCACGGTGGTGCCGGCGAAC